>JACQIV010000004.1 GCA_016198325.1 Candidatus Curtissbacteria bacterium | reverse complement strand
TGTGCTGCAAATGCAGTTTGGTAATTTGAAATAAAGGAAAAGGTCTCGTTTCGAACAGCGGTTCTTGCTGCCGGATGCACAAGTGGAGTTTTGAGGTCGATTGTGTCATTAACAACTGTTTCTATCAGTGCTGCGGCTTTTTGTGTCGGTTTTTGCAGGACAAGGCTTATCCTGTTAAGAACAGCGGCTTTTTCCAGTACTTTTTGGTTCTGCGTGGCGATTTCGACGGCTTGAGGCGCAAATTTTTCGAAAATTCTTGCTTCCGGAAGCTTTACCTTACCTTCGAGTGCGGGATGAGCGATTAAGGTCTGGGTAATTGAATCAGCAATTAAAGCCGGAATCTGTTCATGGGACGCGACAGCACCAATGTTTTCCGTTATTTCCCTTACTGTTTCCAGCGTAACTTCTGCAGAAATTTGTTTGACCTCTTCGGGGGTAAATTTCTGTTTTGTGATACCGGGGAGGGACTTATCTACAAGTGTTTGGATAGAGGCTGTTATTTTCGGTGTTAACTCCTGAGCTGCCGCGATTATCAGCGGACGTACTGTCCGTAAGCTTTCGTCTGAAGCTTTGTTTGCCTGAGGAGTTGTTGTACTCGTTGCCAACTTTTGGATCTCTGGTGGGTTTAAATTTTTGGTTTGCAGGCTCGATATTGAATCCTGAGCCCTTTTTGTTAATGTTGTTTCGAGTTGTGATTTTAGTTGGTTGTTGTCCTTGGTGTTTTTTAGGGCAACGTCGATTTCTTCCAAGATACCGGCTGCCGAGAACTGAACCGTTTTAGTAGGGGTAGGCTCCATATTGGTTTTTGGCTGGACTGGTTCTGCTTTAGAAAGAGGTTCTTTGATACCCCCTGATTCAACTTCTGTTAATTTTTCTTCCAGACCTTCGGGATCCTGGATAATTTCTTCCAGTGTTGTAATGTGGAGTTTTTCAAAAAGATAGGTTTTAAGGAAATCGGGGTTAATACTAGTGCCCGGGAAAGCTTTTTCTATTTCCTCAACAGTTGGGAACCTCTTGCCTGCTCCTCTTTGGGGGTCGAGCACATAAGAAATTGACCATTGGGCGACTTGAAGAAGTAGTTTTGGGTCTAGTTTTGTTTCAGTATCGTTTGGCACGGCAGAATTGCCAACTTTAGCTGGCAGGCTATTTCCAGTATCCAGTATCCGGTATCCAGTATCAAGTATTCTTGTTTGATTTTTCTAAGAAGAAAGCTATTTGCCTTTTGTGATTTTACCGAAACTGGTTGAGGACAGCCTCGGCCTGGGATTTTTGCCTGTTTTCCAGCTCTTGCGGTTTGGTTGTTACTAAGGCGTGTTCATCCGGTGAGGCGACAATCCTGATTGCAACATGGTTTGCTCCGGCGAAAAAAATTCCTTCTCCGACATCTGCTGCCAAAAGCAAGTGTTTTTCACCCTCCGATAAATAGAATGTTTCGGCTACTTTGTCGATTGCCGCCGGGGATTGCTTCATCAGGATTTGAATGGAGGAATTAGTGACAATTGCACGACCGTAGTCGGTATTTAAAAAGTCTTCCACGTCCTGGGTGATAGTAGTGAGGCCGAGGTAATATTTGCGGGCACGTTTGGCAATTGAATACATAAAACTGGCACTGTCGGGGTATTGCATTAAGTACCATGCCTCGTCGACGACCAGGATGCGTCTTCTGATGTCGTTTTTAACCCTGGTCCAGATAAAATCCAGTATCAAATACATAGCAATGGGCCGGAGTTCATCTTCGAGGTCGCGTATCGAAAAAACCGTGAATGTGTTTCTTATATCGATATTCGACTGCTGGTTAAATATGCCAACCAGTGATCCTTTGACAAATTTCTCCAACCTGTCCGCCAGGGCTTTTGCTTCCGGTTCTTCCATGCCAAGAAGCGCCTTATAGAGGTCTTCCATAAGAGGTGCTTCCTTCTGCTGGGTTGCGGGATCCGGGGTAATACCTTTTGACTTATAGGTGGAAACAAGCGCCTTGTCGAGCGTTGCCCCTTCCCCCGGGGACAATTGCCCCATTACGACCCGGAAAAAACCATGGAGCGAGAGGATTTTAAGCCCCAGTTCGTTCTCTCCTTCTTCGTAGACACCCGAGAGGTCGAAGGGATTAATTTTGGCCGGGGCATTGAAGTTAAAGTCTATGTACTCACCGCCGATTGCTTCACATAAGGTCTTATATTCCTGTTCCGGGTCGATAACAATGATTTCCGTTCCGAACATGAGTGCCCTTAAGGTTTCTAGTTTTACCAGGTAGGATTTTCCGGCCCCGGATTTTGCGAAAATTACACTATTGGCATTTTCCTGGTTAAAACGGTCGAATATAACAAGTGAACCGTTGTGTTCGTTTACCCCGTACATAATGCCGGAATTTTGGGTTAGCGTTGAAGATATGAAGGGGAATGTTGTCGCAAGCGAAGTTGTATCCATATTGCGGGTTATGAAGATATGGTCTGTACCCTGAGGAAGAGTTGTTTTGAAAGCATCTTCCTGCTGAAGAGTTGCGTGTTTTGGGACGAGAAGCAGGGCACCAAGTGTCGATTCAACCTGTTTGGTTATTGCGTCTAATTCTTCTTTAGAGTCTGCCGGAATTGTTACGTATAAACCGAATTGGAAGAAGCGTTCCGCGCCTTTGACAAGCTCCTCCTGGAGAACCTGGGCGTCTTCAAGAGCTGCCTGGACAGTCGGGTCCATTACCCTCCCGTGCTGGATATCGGTTGCGATTGTTGCTTCCATTTCGGTTATTTTGCGTTTTAAATCGTCGAGCACGCCTTTGGCTTCAACCGGGTAGGAGTACATTGCAATCTCCAGTGTGTGTTCGAAGTTGATGATTGGTGCCAGCCAGTTTGCCTGGACAAACCTAGGATAACCAACCACAAAAAGGGTTCTAAAGTAAGTTGAGCCTATTTTTACAAAGTCGAAGTCCACTTCGATCGCCGGAGGGGCAATGATATCTTTTACGGAGACGACACCTTGCGAAAGGGTTTTTGCCCACTCCTGCTCTTTCTCGGTTAAAGTTTGTTGGGTTTTCTTCTTTGGTTTAAAAGTTAATAGTCCCATAGGTTAAGTAGTTGGGTTGCCGGGTTGCTGGGATATCGGATTAGCGGGTGGCTGGGCTGTTGTAGTTTGTCTGCTTTGGTTGATAAACTGGGCGGCTTTGGCTGTTGCTTCCTGAAGGCTCTTTAATGCTTCCGATTGATTAGTCGGTGGGTTTTGCATAACTGGTGGCGGTGAAGGGTTCTGGGATATTTGAGGATTTGACTGTTGTATCGGGGCACTTTGTTCAAAAGGGTTTGTAAGTGGTGGCGCTACCGGTTCTTGTCCCGTGACAATATTTTCTGCAGGCGCAGAAACCGGTTGAGGAATTTGCCCTGTTGTATTTGGTACTGCCATTTGCGGTGGACGGGGAGGAACCGGCCTTATTGCTTCTTGCGCCGGGATTGGAGGTCTGTTGGGTGATGTGACCATTTCCGGTTGAGGTATCGGGGCTTGAGTCTGTTGTGTTTGAACTTGAGCCGTTGTTGAAGTATTTGGGGGTAAGTTGGTACTTGCTAACGGTTCATGCGGTGATTCAACAGCGGCTTGGACAATCGGGTTAGTGTATGCTGCGGTATCAAGAATAACCCTTTGGGTTCCGGTGGGTGCAGGATTATAAATATCGTAAAAAAGCTCTATTAATTCCTTGCTTGTTAGTTGCTGGACTGCTAAACCAAGCCTGCCCATCTGTTTTGTGATGTGGTCCATCTTGGGCATAAGGGATACTTTGGCTTCCGAAACAAGCTGGAGTTTGCTTTTTGCGCTTGAAGTTTTTTTCTTGGTCAAACCCCCGAATCCGAGTTCCAGGGGCGAGAAGTTAATAATTAAATAGAAGCTTTTATCAAGTACTGTTTTTTGCTGGACGATTGTTTGCAGGAAGTCACGATATTTTTGAATCTGTCTTTTAAGGTCCGGATTCGGCTGATTCCTTTCTGACTCGGCAAGCGCATTAAAGTAAGCGGTAATGTCCGCTTTCTTGCTTCTAATCAAAACCTGGAGCGGGAATGTCAAAGAGTTTAAGAAGGCTCCGAAGGCATAGATAGTAGCATCCTGTTCTGCTTCGGAAAGCAGATCAAAGTTGACTGCCGTTGTATTCATAACTAACCCTACCCACCCTGACTTGAAAACAACAAGGTCATCGGTAATATCCTCGATATCCAGATGGTCCTGCGTGGAAGCGGTTACTTTTTGTTTAGGCAAAATTAGACCCTCACCTTTGCTTTTATTTCGATCGGCATTAATATTTTGCCCTGGACTGTAAGTGAGACTGGTGTGAACTCCCCGTTTTCTGCTTCAATTTCTATTGAATAACGCCCTTCCGGAAGGGGAGTTGATGATAGAAACTGGCCGAGTTTATTAGTTTTTAGGGCTCTTACCGGTATTCCGTTTTGGTCGTGGACGATAAGGATTGCTCCTTCCTGGGGGATACCTTCCGCCGAAAGCACAAGTCCGGAAAGGACATTGGGCATATTTGTCAGAGGCACGATTTGCGCGGGTGATGCCGTTTTTGCGGGGATGGCCGGCTCAAGCTGTTTTTTGTTAACGGTAATGTGGGTGTCAATTACCTGCGGCTCTTCTTTTTTGAGGGAAACGGCCGGATTGTCGCCAATTTTTATTTTGGGTTTTGGTAGTATTGACCCTTCCAATCTTAGGTTTGCGGACGGTTCCTGCGGGGTTGGTGATATTTTGACTGCAGGTGTCCCTGCCGATAATATAGGTGCCGTTTGGGAAATTGAGGCTGCTTCTTCCTCCTTTTGCTGAAGAGGTTCTTGAGGGGTCAGCCGCGTTGGAGGAACTTCTTCTTTGGTATTTTGAATTTCGAACCTGTTTTCGCCCCTTATCGGTAGATTCTCCGTTGCCATATCGCCCGGCCCGAAATGTAATTTTCTGACTCTGGTATTACCGATTCCGGGTACAAGTTTAATCCTGTGGTCCGGGGTGTGGATGGGGATAATGTTTTCCACTTCGAAATTCATTTCGGAGGCCAGCCTGGTCTTAGGTTCGAAACGGGGAATATTTGTTAATTGGATATGGTCGGATGTTGAATTTTGGCCGTCCAGTTTTTTTTGCAATCCCGGTAGAATGAATGCCCTTTGGTTTTTAGAGAGTCTTGGTACAGCCCTGGTTTTTCCGATTTGGGTTGGCGGAAGCGACTGGGAAAAAAGACCAATGTAGGGCTTTTCTACCTTGATTGATTCGGGTATTTTATCAATTGTTGCGACGAAAGATGTGGGCGCCTGGGGTTCCAGGCCTAACCTTGCCAGGGCGATTTGTTCCTGCTTGTCCTGAGGGGTCTTGGTTTTTTGAGGAAGGGAGCTTAAATAATCCTGCAATCTTTGCCTTCCCTGGATCGTGATGCTTTCGGGAATTTTAGCATCGGGCATACCCGGGGCGATCACGACATTTAAAAAATCCGGAAGTCTTGCTTCTTTGACCCAAATCCGCTGGGTTGGCGAAGTTACGGCTTTAATAAACGCAACAATCCATTTGTCGAAGGGGCGGCCGTTTATTGGGACGAGAGCCGCAAAAAGGCCAAATCCTGCAAAAATAACCGCGAGTGGAAGGCGGACAACGGGAGTTAAGTTTGAAAAGAAGATTATTGCCCCAACCGAAAGCGGAATAGCCAGGGTTACAAATTGCCTAATTGTGAGGTTGCCGAAAAGTTTGAACTCGAAGGCTGCTATATGCTGGGGGACAGGGTGTTGTTCCATCTTAAAACTATAAGCGCATCACACCCACCATAACATATGAAACAAGGTGCGGAAAGTAGATCAAAAGAACACAATTTTCACAATGAATTTTCAGAAAACTCGGAGGATCGGAAAACTCAGAAGACTCGGAGTATCAGTAAAGCCAGAGAATCGGAAAGTTCAGAAAGTCGGATATAATCAGAATATGATAAGAGATGTGCAAGATTTAGATGTTTACGCCAAATCTTTAAAGCTATTGGAAAACCTGTATGAGTTTCTTAGAAAAGTTCCAAAATCGGAGTATGACTCTGTTAAACAATGTAAGAAGTGCGGGAAATCTATTCCCGCAAATATTGCTGAAGGATTTGCTAAAAGGGCATCTGAATTAGAATTTAAAAGGTTTCTAATGATAGCTCTTGGTTCAAGTGACGAATTAGTTACACACTTAAGAACAATTGCGATTGCTGTTCTCTATTTAAAAGAAGAGTCATTACAACTAGCTCAAGACTACATACTTCTATCGAAAAGACTAAACAAGCTTCACTAGGTTTGGAAATCTGGCTTTTTTTAATTTCTAATTTTCCGGTATTTCCGGTTTTTTGATATTTTGATTCTACTGATTTTTCCGGTTATTCCGATTTTAGTCTGACATTCTGAGTATTCCGAGTTTTCTGAACTTATGGTTCAAAACGTATACCGAGCCCTTTAACAGTAAGGATATGGCCAGGATTGTTGGGTTCGTCTTCGATCTTTTTACGCAAGCGGAAAATCATTTGGTCTATGGCCTCGTCGCTAATGCCTTCCGCGGATTTAGCTTCCGGCCAGACTGCTTTTATAATTTCGTCCCGTTCGACAATACGGCCCCGGTTCCCAATAAGAAACCTGAGAAGCCGGTATTCCTGGGGGGAAAGCAGGTCGGAAATAATGGTTGTACCTTTAGTTATTTCTTTTGTATCCGGATTAAAAGTGATTTTCTGGTGGGAAAGTTCCGGTCCGCGTTTCTTTATAAACTGCGCAAAGAGTGGAACCGTAATTTTATTATCCCCATCTAGCAGGTTAAACTTTTTAAACGAATCCAATACGGACGCGTCAACGTCCTTACTGCTTTGTGTGATATCTATAAGTGCCTGCTGTTCGTGGGCGGTTTGTGCGAGCCAGATTTCGAAGAGTGCTGCTTGGACGATAGGATTTAAAAGAAGGGTTTCGCTTTCGAATTGATCGTTTCCCCTAAGATAAATTTCCGCAAGTACTTTTGTCAGCTTTACATGGCCTCCGGTCAGTGAAATAATTTTCTCCCTGACGTCTTTTACCAGCTTTTTATTAAAAACAGTTTCGATTTGGGTGAAAAGGGACTCCAGGGCGGATTTATCTTGAACTTTAAGATAAATAGTGTTGTCAATGAAAAAATCGTAATAATCTTTTAGTATTTCAGGGTCAATCAGGTCTTTAAGATCCCTTCTGGTTGCAAAAACCACGGAAAATTTATATTTGGCGCTGCTTTTCAAATCTTTCAGCGTTTGGAAAAACGAGCGGGACAAGCGGTTTTGGTATTCGTCAAAATGGTCGAAAAGCAGAACTGTGTTTATATTCTTAAGTGAAAGTTGATTGACAGCTTCAGTTAGCTGTTTTTTAAGCATAAGCGGATCACCGGTTTTGTGCGGAGTTTTATCGAGTGCGACAATCAGAAGCTTGGCGATGCCTGCTTCGCTATAGTCCGAAAGACCCAACATGTTTATATATGCAAAACGGGCAGACCCTTCTTTTTCCCCAAGGTGGGATTTTAATAGTGGACGGTTGTGGGCAAGCAGGCGTAGGACAGTTGCTTTTCCTGCGCCCGGCAGGCAGACTAGCTGGCAGAATTTTCCGGTAGTTACGAAGTCGAGTACTTTCCCGATTTCGTCTTTGCGGTGGTCGATAGGAAGGCTTGATTCATATATTTTCATTGGTTGAGACTAATTATAGCTGTTCTCAAGCTGTAATCCAGCTGTTAGGTAGCTGTCAAGCTAAATGATGCTCACGAGGGTAAAATTCGGCAAAGCATGACTGATTTGTTTGCATTTGACAGGCTAAGCTTATACCTTAGAGGTAAGGGTAATAATTATGGCGGAAGATGGAGAAGGAGAAAAGAAAATGCCTGAAAGACAGCTGCGGAGGGCTCGGGAGAGTGTCGCCGAAAAAGTCTCCAGGGTTCGGAGGAGAAGAGAGAGCGGTAGTAGTGGTGGTAGTGGTAACACAAGAGACCTTCTCGAGCTACTTCGGAGAATGCGGGAGTCGGGCGGGTCTATGCCAAGATCTGACGAGATGTCCGAACAAAATATTGAACCACTAGGCTCTGATTTCCGTAATGACTTAATAAGAAGGTGGCATTTACTAGATCAACCGGATTCACCGACAGCTGCAAGAGTGCAGGAAAGAATTGAAAAATTCTTGGAATCGGGAGACCCTTACAAAATTTTATCTGCGAGAAAGGAATATGACGAATTCATAAATACTCTTACCACTAAACAAAAAACAGAATTTGAGAGGGTTGTTAGTCAGGAACAAAAGGGTTTAATGCTTGCCAAAGTTTCGGTTATTGAGAAAAATGCCAAAGGTCTAATTGGGAAGTTAGCAGCAAAGGATGTGTTAAAGAGTGATGAAGACCTTGATAAAGGTGCTCTTACAAACAAGGAACTTGAAGCCCGCGTGAAGGACATCCGTGACAGGGCAGTATATGAGCTTGGAGCTATCCGTAGTAGATGGCATAGCATTGAACAGGCTCAAGCATTAATTATCTCCACAGCCAAATCGAAATTGGACTATAAAGGTGAAGAAGGTTTAAGGGCTTGGATCGCATTCGAAGAAATTAGAAAGATACAGGAAGCGGCCCAGATACACGAACGATTCCAGGTCAAGACTGACCCTATTGAGAATATTCGGACAGCCGAAGAAGTGATGCGATTTTTTGAACAAAGCAAATCACCCGAAACATTTAGAGTGGCGTCCCAGCAATTAACCGAACTCCAACAGGTTGTCGTAAATTCGCAGGATTCCAGGATCTCCGAGACTATGAAGGAGGAATTCAGGAAAAGATCGGAAGCATTTATTACCGTAAACACTCTAATCTATTCTTCGAATTCCAACGAGGGTAACCCTACTGCGCTTCACAAAATTGCGCTTGAACAGTTCAACGATGAAACTTGGAAATATTACTTTTCAAGATTTACACCTGATACCTTACGGGATAAAGAAGGAGAACAGTATTTAGTTAACGAAAAAGGGGATCAAGTCGAGATTAATATCGTTGGAGAAGCACTAAATGTATTTGCCGAGCAATACCTGGAGGACAGGTTCAGGATGAATATTATAGAAAGTTTTAGCAATGGTGATTTTAGACATAGTTCTGCGGTTGAAGCCGAAACGTTGAGAGAATTGTTGGGAGCGGTAAGGATGGATGAGAAAATGATGGCTGAAATTACCTTGGCTATTAACAGGGATACGAAGTTGTCTGATGAGCAGAAAGAACTAATTGTTTCCTCTCTTGCAGGATTAGACACGAATAACATTGAGGACTCCCTGAGTATCTTGAACAATATTTGGAAGTGTAATGAGGCAAAAACTGTTGTAATTAGAAGTTGGTTGGCAAAAAATACTTTGATTGGTGCTGACGGTTATGAAGAAATAACAGTTGGGGAAGGTGAAAATATGCGTAGGATTAGTGTTCTAAGAAAAGACAAATGGCAGGAAAAAGTTATTACCGAAAAGTTGCGTGATAGGCTTAGAAGTTTGGGAGTTAGTGATGAGCGTATAACGAAGCTAATGGGAACTGTATCTGGCTTTGAGGAAAGACTGAAGTTGATTGGTTCAGGAAAAGAGGACCAGGAAAATTTTGAAGGCCAAATTGGTGACTTTGAACTACTCTCCGCTATCAAGCGAAACGGATATGAGCTGGCAAAGCTTTATTATTCGGACACACTTGACAGAATCCGAATATATGATAACGGAAAACACATTAACACGGTTTTCGGTGAGGACACTCCTTATGTTGCTCGGGTGGTCAGTCAC
This sequence comes from Candidatus Curtissbacteria bacterium, assembly GCA_016198325.1. Lineage (GTDB taxonomy): Bacteria > Patescibacteriota > Microgenomatia > Curtissbacterales > GWA2-41-24 > JACQIV01. Next base: position 21,788 of record JACQIV010000004.1, on the reverse strand, counting down.
TTGATGGATTTTGCCGTTTCGGAAAAACAGGGCGATGAACGTGTTAATGGGTTAATAATGAATCTGTTGAATGACAAATCAGGAACTATCTTGCTTCCCCAGAATTTAACCGCTGTTAGAATTCTATTCCAGAAAGGAAACATATTACTGGGTGATACTGAATTGAAAAAATATCTCGATAAAGCAATAACTGACCGGTTGAGTACAAGTAAGGCCGAATCGCCTCTTGATGTAAATGCGGCGGTATTCTATAAGTTTCTTAGTAAAGGTCTTGATCCTACTAGAACCAAAGGTAAAGGTAAGGATGCGATGCTTGAAAAAATTACAGAAGTTAAATGGGGGGAAGCTTCGGACGACATGAAGAGCTTTGAGTGGCATGACATGTATGACGACAGGCAGAAGGCTTTTAAATGGTATATGGAAAAATTCAGAATGTGGACTTTGCATCCTACCGAAAAGGAATTTTTTTCAATGGTTGGTGAATATTACTCGATGAGAAATGTCAGAAGGCATCCTGGAGCAGAGCTGTATCTGGAAATGATGTACGATGTGGGTCATCACTTGAAAGACTGGTTCGGGTATAAGGAGAACCTTCCGGATGCAACTTATGAGGCATATATCCAAAGATTTAGGGAAGAAAGTTGGATTAACGAGACAAGAGCTAATAGCCTCAGAAATAGGGTTTTAGGTAGTGAACCGTCAAGGTCAACTAGGCAATTGAAGTCTTTATCCTGGGATAGCTTAAGGAAAACTTTGGGTTCTCCTGGCTGGTGGTTTAATAGTCTAATTGATCTTCTTAGGTTAATTTTTCAGTATAACGCTAAGCAATAAGATGTAGATATAAAAATTAGGTAATTTTTCCTCTTGCAATTTGGTCAGGAGTTCGTCCACCTGTAGCCGGTCCTCCCATCCAACCCGGTGCTCTGCCGATAATTGAGGTTGCGCCTCTTCTGCCCCTCTCTTCCGCTAAGTCCTTAAATGCCCTTCCGGGTGCGCTATCCGCTGCTCTTCTACCCAAGAATCCGCCGGCAGCAGCTAGTGGTGCCATTGCACTACCGCCGACGTTCGGGCTTTTGGCGCCGATGAAGTTTTTGACCATGTTTGCTGCTTCGGGTGTCAAGAGTAAAAATCCTAATCCGATTAATTGTCCCACGTCGTTCACGTTAATGTCACCCGCAAGAAGTGGAAACTGGCCGATTTGTTGGGGAGAAAACTGGCTTGCTCCGGAACCCCCAAGCGCTTCGAGCCCGCCCAGGATTCCGGCGAAGATGAACATTAAAGCTGTTGTCGGAAATACGGAGATATTTGCTGCCATCTGCTTAAACCATTCTTTGGCACCGTTATTGCCCGGCAGGGCTTGAATCAGGAAGAAGAACGGGGCGAACATAGTCAGGACGATAATCTGGATGTATGCCATAAGAAGCATGATAAAGACCCTGAACATTACAAAAAGAATGGCTATTCCAGCAATAATGCCTGCCAACCCCCCGCCGAAGAATCCAAGTACCTTGTCGAGTACACCAAGATCGAACATTTGGTCGATTAGGCTGGAGATGGCATTGGCAACCGAGCCGACGACGTCGTCCCAGATATCGTAGGTTAGGCCGAAAACACTTTTGGTAAAGACCCGGTCTGCTCCCGATTCCAGGATTCCCGATGACTGAAGCAGGTTGATGACAATGTTAAGCAAGAGAAACATCAAATCGATCATAAAACCGGCGATCGCGTAACTGAAGGTTACAAGGGCAAGGGCGATTACAAGTCTTGGGACGGAATCCTGGACGGTTGCCACGGCTTGCGGAGAGATATGGGCACGGAACATGACCATGAATCCGATGACTATAAAGATCAGGACAAAAAGAACATAAGATGCATTGCGGAAGACCGACCAGATTTTCTGGACAGGTTCCAGCGCCGAAAACCCTATACCGCCTTCTTGTGCATATGCAGGCTGGACGGGATTAATCTGCCTGAATTTCTGGGCAAAGTAGGTAACTCCGGATGCCGGCGGCGCACTGTAGAGAAGGGCGACCATCCGGCCGGATGCGCCAATGGCACCGCCGGAGGCAACGGTAACGTTATTTGTTTCAGGATGCAGTTGAGACCGGCCGGTTAAAAGGTTGTAAAGGCTGTCGGTGGTTCCGGCAATCTGGTTTAGGTTAAAGAGTTTGTCGTCGAAAATATCTTCCTCGATTGAACACTTATTAATTTTGTCGATTGCTTCCCGCGCGCCGAAGTTTCCCGGCTGGCAGTTTTGAGCATGGGCAGGCGGAACAACTAACAAATAACAACTGACAAGTGACAGGAGAAGAAAAGAGAAGACTAGAGCTAAGCGGCTTGCGACTAACGTTGGCAGGCTGAATTTCATGCAGACTGAAAACCCGTACGGGCTAATTCCATATTATCATAAGTAAAAGAGTTAGAGAGGCAGAGAGTCAAAGAGAGAAAGTTTGATTAGCATTTGTAGGGGGCAGAAGCATTGCATTCGGGGCAGGTGATTGTGCCGTTTTCGATAATGGCTTCGACTTTGCGTCCGCAGGAAGGACAGGTGCAGTTTAAAGATTTTTCAGAAGGTCCGCTTCTGCTTTTAGGAGAGAGGGAATTTACAACCACTTCGGCAAATGTCCATGGAGAGTTGTTTGCCGAAATTTCCGATATTCCGCAGGGTGTAATTACCTGTCTTTGGGGCATGGTGGCAAGTTGGGATACCATTAGGTTCCTTATTTCCGGCTTTTTATTAATAAAAGACCGGCGGAAATCTTCGGAAATGTATGGATACTTTCCCGTAAAAATATCCGCTGCTGTGCGGATTGCCCTAAGACCCGTAGACAATTTTTCTTTTGTAGCTCCGCTTTGGACGTCCTCTATGTAAACCGAAATGGCAGACGAACAAAAACCTTTGAGTTTTTGGAATTGGGAATAAGTCATGGTTTCTTCATCCGGATTGAACATAAAAACTATTTCCTGCATGCTTTTTGAAGTCGCAATGGCTGTTTTTTTAAATGCAATGTCTTTCGGTAAATCACTGATTAACTCGTGGCCAAGTAGGGAGCCTGCAACTTTTAAATATTCGTCCGCGGTTGATTTTGTTGTAAACCGTCTCAGGGTTAATGTCCCTTGGTCTTCGTCTGATTTTTCAAATACGTCCACAAAACTATGTTGATAAATGGAGTTAACACCTCCCGGAGGGGACATAATAACAATCCTGAGATCTTCCTTTGCCAGCCTTCTTTCCATTTCAGAAAAACTCTCGATTTCAGCAGCTTCTCTTAAAAAGTCGTGCTTACTGGAGAGGTTTTGTCTATGAATCAAACCTCTCCTCATTGTTTCCAGGAAGGGTTCGTCGAAACTCGGGTGGTAAATTTTGCCGTTGACTATCCGGTACTTGGCGCGGTGACATTCAACATTAAAACGTTCCGCCAAATCTGCCTCCAGATTATTTCTTATTTCACGGTTGAGGCTTAAAAGTTTTTCGGCGAATTCCCGTGGGGGGATTTTGCCTTCTTGGGCGAAGAGATTACGGTAAGCAACGGCGTCGAAAGAAGTTTCGTAGGCAAGTGGAGATTTTAATTCAGGTTTTGTCAGTAATTCGGGCATAAGTTATATGCCCGAGAGGTATTCCTAGTTATTTGCCAGGTATCCTGCTCGGGATCCTCCTTCGCTAAAGCTTCGGAGGACAAGTTTCCTTTAAGCTTTGGAAAGAAGTTTTGCCTACGCGGTTTTCGGACTTAATACCAGAATTCGGATATCAGATGTCGGATTTCGGAGAAGTGTCCGATTTCCGATTTTCCGATTTCCGGCAATTACCGTTGCGGCACAGTGGCAGATTTCCCTCCTCCGCTAAAGCTACGGAGGACGAGTCACTGCTCTTCCCCGCTAGTAGGGCAAAAATTACAGTAGCACTTGTGGAAGCTAACAGTCAATATATTTATTTTGTCGGTTCCTTTTCGAAGACGAAACTGTCTCCCTTTTTGGTGACGCTGGGGTATTTATCCGAAGGTTCCAGCCAGGCTTTTGCTGCTTCTCTCTCATATTGCTTCTCACCCCAGGAGATAAATATTTTTGAAGGGTCTGCGCCTTGCTTATTTATCCAGCCGAGTATCCCTTTCGCGGTGTCCCTAAAGTCCTGAACGTTTTTGGGGAGCGCTGGGTCGGAATAATCATTTAAGAAGTCAATTCCGAATATCTCAATATAGAGCGTGTAGGGACTCTTAGCGTCTCCGATTATGGCAAACCTGACTTCAGTACCTGTTGCTGTTGTTATTGTTTCCCTGTATGGTAACTTTTCCGCAAGCTTTTCTATGCTTGTTTTTGATTCTTTGTTAACTTTTGAACTTTCGTCTAGTTTACCGTCGATAACAGGCTGGGATTGAGGTTCCAGGTATGTTTTAGGTTTACTCACCCTACTCCCAAAAAAATTAAACAAAACTACTAAAATAATTAATAAAGCAGTTCCTGCCAGTAATAGCTTTTTTTGTAAGATTATTGTTTTTATATTGTTAAGCGTTATCATGGTTGCCTGCCATAGTTTAAGTAAAACTCTTTTGCGACAGTTGCCGCACCGTCTCTTTGGAATAAAGTTCCGGGCGGACACCTGACTCCGTCACTGCAAAATATTAGGTACATTGTACTGTGCCTTTCGTCGAAACGATTCATAACGTACGAGTTGTCGATTGCATCCGGTGGTGGACATGGGCCGGTATAGGGAACTCCAGGTCTGCAATTGGCATTTCCAGGGAAGCCGTTGAAGAGTGCCATAGTCAGGATCATTTCTTCAAAACTTCGAGGTGCCCGTCTTTCTCCGTACCAGCCTTCAAACTTTCTGATAATTAAATCCGCAGCGTAGTTGGCAGTATCCTGCAGGGTGGCGAATTTGCAGCCTGTCCCGGCCCAGACGCCATTAAAATTAGCACACCTGACTGGGTCTGTTACATCCGTCTCGATGGCACCGATGTCCCTGCCGCTTATGAAGGATCCCGAATCCCAGTTATCCTCCACGTAGTGGTGTGCGACGAGTATTTCGCAGGGAACACCGAATTCCTCCGACGCAGCTTTCGCGGCAGTGATGACCCTGCCGTCGGCAAGAAGCGGAAAATCATTCGGTGATTGGGCATTCACGCTTTGGGGAATTGGATTTGGGAGCATGCTTGCAAAGCTTGATGTCGGGCCACACCCCCCACCTGTGCCGGGCGGCGGTTGCTGGTCGTCGAAATCGACGGGGCCGGTGACGGCAACATTAGAAGTTTGCAGAAGGCATTCTTTGGTTATCGACTCGATGCCCTGGTACTCCTGAAGGGCTTTGGGTTTTAGGGAAAGGTCGCGGGTTATGAATTTATTGCAATCGGCAGCACCTATAAAGCGCTGTTTTTGCTCCCCGGTTTCGGTTTTGGCTTTACCGGGGGTTACTTTGTTGTTAAAAAGTGCATCCCGACATTCTTCGCTGGTTAAATCTTTTAATACATGCCAGAAGGGGCCGTCTGGTGTGCAGAAATCGTCAATTTTTTTTGATGCAGCTTCGCGAGCCTTGCAGATGTCACTATCCGGGTCACCGCTATTTTCGCAAAGTTTATTTAGTTCGATCATGCTTAAATCGGTGCTGAGTAAAGTCTTTGGGGTGAATGCCGAGTAAATACCCGGCCGGCCTTTTTTCTGGTTGCTTTGAACGCCTCCCTGTTCTTCCGAATATGTGGTGTTATTCCAGATTTCTGCCAGAAAGGGAATGCGGAAATTCGGGAAAATCCGGATTTTTGTAGTGCAGCGGTAGCCTGCACCTTCGGCTATACAGGAATTCCAGCGGGGATTGTTTGGGTCAATTCTTATGTCTAACTGGTAGGTCATTTTAAATTCACATATAACACGCGGGTTGTCTTTATCCAGTTTGTTTTCGCTTGGTTTATCGATACATCTATCGTTTGCCTGGAGCTGGCCGGCGGGAAGTGCACAGAACGGGGCACTGCCTTCTTTGGCACCCAGGTTTAGAAGGGCGAAGCATTTATTTTCGTCGGATGCTGCCGCATAGGTGTTTTTGACCGGATTCAATAAATCGAGGGTAACTTTGGCGGCGTCCCTAAATTTCTTGGCGACATCGCCGGAGGCTTTTATGAGTTTTTGGCAGAAACCGACAACTTTGGCAAGAATGTTTCCATCCCGGTTTTGGTTTTCGCTAGTAGGGTTTTGGGTAAGGCTTTTACATTCGTCAGCAGCATCATTTCCTTTAGGTGCATGCCTCCAGGATTGGGCAACACACGGAACTACTACTTTGTTGAGGTTATCGGAGACGGAAACCGTTCTTGAAAATTCCGGCATTACAAATCTGATTTCGCGGATCTGGTCCAGACAAATCGGGCCCGCTATTCCGAACTGTTGTCTGTCGGAATCGGTAATTTCACCCAGTGCCCAGTCCACTTGTTTGTCGCCTACGGCTACCCGGAAATCAAGTTTACCGTTGTAGAATTCGCGGTATGCTGTCGGAACTTTTTCCCAGTATTTGCCCCAATTGTTTTGCCATTCGGTTTTACTTCCTCCCTGCGAGGGCGGATTTGGAGGATTGGGAAAGTTTTGCTGTGTTATCAATTCGTAAATGGTGAAGGGGTCTGCGCCGTTTGTGTTGGAATATTTGGCCGATGCTTCCGGCAGTCCCGGATGTTCGAGAATGTATTTTATATAGGCGACTTTGTAAGTGTCGAGCATAAGTTTGGGTGTGGTTTTTTGTGCAGCCCCATGGAACTTATTGAACAAAGATTTTGGGAGAGAAAGGACGTTACTAAGTCGGTGCGTGTCGTCCTGATACCGGCCTTCCTGGTAGTTGGAGTTTGCCGGGCCAAAGATTGCCTGGAGTTTAGAAAAATCGACCTGGTAGGTGGCTTCGAAAGTTCTGGTGACTTGTGTGTTAACCGGGCCTGTTTCTTCGACATCGAAAACAAATTGCGGTTCACCGGCTTCGTCGGTTATATAGTTGTCGGTCAGAGGCCCATCCTTAGGGTCCTGACAGGGTTTGGATAAAGGCGCTTCGTACGCCTGCGTGGGGGAAGTGAAAAGTGAAAAGTGAAAAGTGAAAAGTGAGAAAATGAAGAAAACAAAAAATATTGTTTTTTTGTTAATTAGGGCAGACTTAGATAGCTTCATAGCAGACTGAAGTTATAACTTAAGTATAAAGCAAGGCTGGCCACTTCTCTACTTTTAGGTCTAATTCTCGAGGCTTTCGGGGACGCTAATCGTTGTTGTATCCACTCCAGTAATGTTTTGGATCAGCTTAATGATGAGCCAGGCTGCAACTACAAGAATGACACCGATTATTGCGTAAGTGAGAGTGTTCCTGGCAGCACCGGCTGCTTTAGGGTCACCGCCGGAAGTCATGAACTGGTAACCGGCGATTATGAGCATTATAAAAAAAGCAATTGCCGCTGCCGGGGCGAGCAATTTAATTACATTACCGAAAATGACACTGATATCCGAAAGTTTGCGGGCGGGTGCCCCGACAGTTTCTGCCAAGACGCTGGATGATAACGCAAGACACAACAAAAACACTCCAATAAAAGCATTAGTTACTCTATATGCTGAGCGCTTTTGTTTCACTAGTCTCCGTATTGCGGTATTTGAATAGGGCCCGAGATAATTTCGACTTTGAAAAATATTTCGACGAGCCTGATTATTGCGTAGGCAACCAGAATGACAACAAGACCAATTAGTGCCGCTGTTATCATATTCCTGGCACCGGCAACTCCCTTTTCGTCTCCGCCTGCCGTAATCCAGCGAATGCCTCCGATAAGTAGCATGATGAAGGCAATGATGAAGGCAACGACAAGAATAAACCGAATAATTCCCCTGATTACAGTTACGATATTATTGATTGGCGCGATTGTGTTTGGAACTATATTTTCGCTACCAACAACTGCAAGAGCTGCCGCAGGTGCTATTAAAGCAATGGCGGTAGGCAAAAAAGGAAAGAATTTCTTTAAGTGTTTTTGCATTATTTGTGATTCACCTCCTTTTAACTTCCTGGAAGTTTAAAGTTCGTAAAGATATCGACGTTAAAGAATATCTCTACTAATTTTACAATGGCATAAGACGACAGGACAACAGCAATTCCAATCATGCCCCAATAAATCCTTGACCAGGCACTGCCGATGGCCTTTTCGTCGCCCGAGGCGAAAATAAACTGGAGACCGGCAAGTAACGTCCAGATGAAAAAGATAATGAATGATACTATCAAAAGCAGGCTGATACCGTTTTTAATAAGCTTGCCGACAAAGCTTGAAGGATCACCGGTAACTGTGGGAATTGTATCCGGGGGCTCGATCGTTCCGAGACCGCCATTGTCTCCGGTGACAGGGGGTATTGGTATGTCGGCTGCAAGGATGTGCGGCGTTAAGGTTAAAAATAAGAAAAATAGAAGATTAAGGGCAAGTGTTTTAATCATGTTTAATTAACCGGTACGTCCGAACCAATTAGGAACTGGACTACTTTTAATATAACAAATGCAAGAATAGCTACGGCTGCACCGATAAGCGCATAGGTGACGGTTGCCTGGGCGCTTGCCAGTTTTTTCTGGTCACCGCCGGAGGTTATGAACTTGATCCCGGCAATGATGAAGAAAATAAATGCCGCTGCTGCAGTGACACTGGTTAAGATGAGTACTATTGTTGAGGCGAGGCCACCAAAATTCTCGAGACCGGGAATACCGGCAGGGGAAAAATTATCGGAGATGTTTATCTTGGCTGCGTAAACTTTGAACATCAGCTTACTCCCGACTGTAAAAATATCCTATCAATAATCTGGAGGATAGCAAAAGCTAGGGCGATTATTACAAAACCGATTAAAGCATACACTAGCCTGTTCCTGGCAGCCGCTGCTCCTTCCGGATTACCGGACGAGGTCACAAACTGGAAAGCAGATACCAGAATAAAAATAACAGCTGCGAATCCGGCTATGCCAAGCACGACCGGAAAGATATTGGAAAGCAGTGTTCCCACAAGTCCGCTGGACTGATATTCAGCTTTAAGACCGGGAGTTTTGATATCCTGAAGACAATTTGTAAAACTATCACAAGCGGCCAGTGCATCTTTAATAATCATGTCAACCCGATAATATTAACACCAAGAAATTCCAGAATTAGTACAGAGAAGATTATAAAAAGTAAACCTACTACTGCTGCAACTATCATTTCCCTTCCACCGTTCAACCGTTGCTGATCACCGGAAGAAGTAAGGACGCGGATTGCGCCAATTACCATTAGGATAAACGCCAGCCCTCCGGCAACACCGGTCGCGACCTTAAGGGCGTTTTGGGCAAACTCGGAAAGGTCGACGGAAAGGTTTCCGAATGCGGTTTCGCAACCTTCTGCTGTACAGGGGTTTTGGCCGGCACCAAACCCGCCACGGTCTCTTCCTTCAGGGTCTTGAACTCGTTTGAGGTTTGTAATGTTTCCGTTTTCGTCGATGTGGAATGAGATTTTTTCGTAGATGAATCCTCCACTGCACGCACTGCTAAAGGGGTCTGCACCTTCATCTATTTGTTCCCGGATTTCGATAACATAATCGCCTTCATTGGCCGGATTAAAGCCGGAGGCGCTGCCTATCTGCAGACAGTCCTGGTTCAATCTCTCACTATTGCCGGCAAACAGTGGAAATTCAATTTTGTAATTATTGCGTTCGGCTCCACCCGGTTTTGTTAATCCGGAGACGGAGACCACAATCTGGTCACCTTGCTTGGAAACGTTTACGTCCGGGTAGTAGGTTTTAACATAAATCCTCTGTTCCTTGATAAGGTTTAGCTCATTGAAATTTTCGGGTATTCCCCGATGGGGTTGTGCTTCACCTTCGTAAATCTGAAGCTCATAGGTTGACCTTTCATGGAAGTAGTCGTCAGCTCCGCATTCCGAAAAGAAGGCAAGCAATTCCCTGTCAAGTTCTACTTCTCCGCAAATGGGTACCGTGAACTGAGTTGAGCTTGCCAGATAGCTCTCGCAATAAAAATTGCCACAAAAAGTATAGTATTCGCCCGAACTTGCTCCGGTAATTGTCATATTTACAATTCCAAAGCTTCCATCGAGGTTTTCCAGGGCAGGTTCAAATGATGTGGTGATGGCTTTTACCTGTTTGGGCAGAGCAAAGAGGAATACTAAGAAAAAAACACCAAAGACAAAACTTAAGATTATTTTCACCTAATTTCAGTTTAGCATCTGGCTTTTGGGCATAGCAAAGAGGGGAGATATATCAGTTCGCTGCGCTCACTGATATAATATTCTCGCTGAACATGAACGATACGCAGGCAATTGTTGACCAGCTTAAAAAATTTAAGCCCCAAGCCGTGATCCTTTTTGGTTCTGCAGCATGGGGTGGAATGAAGGAGGGTAGTGACCTGGATTTATTAGTTGTACTTGATTCTGATAAGCCGTTTACTGACAGAATGCGTGATCTTCGAACCCAGATAAGCACAAATGTCCCACTGGATCTAATAGTTTTGACTCCCAAAGAGGCTCGTGATTTCCCCAAAAAAAGCACTTTTTTTTCCCAGATTATGAAAGAGGGGAAGCTCCTTTATGGAAGAATATAAAAAATGGTTGGACTATGCGGAGGAAGATTTAAATTGGGCAAATGTCAGTTTGCGATCTGGAGTTTATTACGGAGCATGCTTTGCCGCACAGCAGTCGGTTGAAAAATCCCTGAAGGGCTTTCTTTTTTTGCATAAAAAACCTTCAAAAAAGACGCACGATGTTTTGGTTTTGCCGGGAGACTGTATCAGGATTGATAAAGACTTTGAAAAACTGAGAACTTTTGTCAATGTTGTAGTGCCATATTATATTGGGACAAGATATCCAGATTTAGCTGATTATTCGGGTTTTGACGATGCAAAAGCTCGTGAAGCGTGCGATTCTGCCAGACATGTGATTGATTTTATAAAATCAAGATTTTAAAGTTTTCCAAAATGCGCAGATTGCTTGCCTTTATTTTTATTTTTACTCTAGCCTTTTTTGTCTTTCTGCCAGCGTCAAATGCTGACGAACTTGGCGATATCCAAAACCAAATAGACGATCTTTCCAAACAACTTGAGACTTCAAAAAACGCAACGACTCCTTTGGAGGGTCAGGTCAAATCCCTTGAGGGGCAGGTTACCGCGCTTGGGGCGAGGCTTGATGCCGTGCAAAAAGAGTTAAGGGCAAGTGAAGCAGAACTTGATTCACAGCACAAAATTTTGGCTGCTACCGTCCGCAATTTTTATATCAGGAGTTTTGTCGATATTCCGCTTTTAACATTTTTTTCGTCCGACGATGCTACGAGCACACTAAAACTAATTGCTTTCCAGCAGACTTCCAGTAAGGACGATAAGGCGACGATAAAATCGATTTCGGAGCGGATGTCGAAGCTTGCGGGTGATAAGAAGAGGCTGGCTCTTGCCCGTGAACAGTTGGCCAAGCAGTCACAGTTCCTGAAAGGTGAAATTGCTTCCGCCAAAGCTTTCCAGAGCGAGTTGGCCGGAAAAATAGCGTCGCTTTCGGCAAGGCAGGAAGAAATTTTAGCTGCCAAAAACCAGACTTTTACGACTTCCGTTGGAGACGTACCCCTTGCCGACGACCCTAATTCCTCCCCTGCTTTTAACCCCGGGTTTTCACCCGCGTTTGCCGCTTTTTCTTTCGGGGCTTACACTCACAGGAACGGGATGAGCCAGTACGGGGCAAAGGGCCGGGCTGACGGGGGGCAGAATGCGGAAGCGATACTTTCGCACTATTATCCCGGATCGGCCTTAAACAAAAGCTTTTCGTCCCCCGGCAGTATTACTGTCGAGGGTTTCGGATCGATGCCTTTTGAGGATGCTTATATGAAGAGGATTTACGAGATGCCGAATTCTTTCCCAAAAGAAGCACTTAAGGCACAAGCGGTTGCCGCCAGGACATATGCAATAAGATATACAAACAACGGAGCAAACCCAATCTGTGCAACCCAGTCGTGCCAGGTTTACCAGAATTCGGATAAGGGTGGTGCGTGGGAAGAAGCGGTTGCCGAAACCCGCGGGTGGGTATTTGAGGGTGGAGCGAATGCCCAGTATTCTTCGACCACCGGCGGCTATTTGAACAATTCGGGATGGGACACCAAATGTGGCGGAAAAGACTGCTGGACTGCCGATGCTTATGAAAAAATTGCCGGTTCTCCGTGGTTTTACAAAGGCTGGTACACACAGAGTTATTCCAATTCTTCCGGTAAGTGCGGAAGGTCCCACCCGTGGCTTACGGGTGAAGAGATGGCTGATGTCCTGAATGCTTACTTAGTTCAGGGTAAAGGAAGGGTAGACGGCTCGCGGGTTACTCCCGTTACTACTTCGTGTTGGGGTGGCAACCCCTACTCGATGGGCGAATTGAGGGATCTGGCAAATTCCGCAGCGGGCGGGGCCGTGACCTCGGTTTCTTCGGTCTCGGTATCTTACAGTTCCGACGGTAAAACCGCCAATGTTACATTTGGGACAAACAGGGGATCAATTTCCATGAGCGGTGCCGACTTCAAGACTATTTTTAACCTTAGGGCTCCCGGTTATATTTCGATAAGGTCCCCACTTTATAATTTAGAGCGTAAATGAAGCGATTTTGGGGATTTGCGCTTGCCTTTGCACTACTTTCCCGGTTCAAGGTTGACAGTGATTTAGGGTGGCATATTGCCCTTGGGCGGTATTTTCTTGAAACAGGCCAAATTCTTAGACAGGACATTTTTTCCTGGACAATGAGTGGCTACGAATGGGGGAATTACTTCTTTTTTTACCAGGTTATTGTCTCCGTTATTTTTGGGAAGATGGGCTTAGTTTTTGCAGGTTTATTGTTTGGCGCAATCGGTGCGATTGCTGTTTTTTTACTTTTGCCAAAAAAAGTTGGACTTATGGCTCTACTTTTTATCGGATTTTCCCTGAGGCTTGCTTACGCGAATTTGGGTATAAGGCCACATATGATCGCATTCCTCCTGTTTTCTTTAATCTTTACAATGTGCGTAAAAAGGCTTTATCTGGATAAAAAGTTTTTGCCGGTTTGGTTTTTAATCTTCGTTTTTTGGGCAAATATCCAACAGTCGGTCTTTTACGGATTATTGATTTTTAGTGCATACATTATTTTGGATTTACTTTTCTACAAACAACTTAAGAAAAAGGGACTTACTGGAGGGCTTGCGGTTTTTGCGGGAATACTTGGGTCGGTTACAAGTCCGTACCACGTTGGTGTGGCGAAGGGAGCTATTTTTGACCTGACCGGTACAAAAACATGGAGTTCTATTGCCGAATGGTTACCGGTTGTAGTTTACGATATCCACCTGGTTATTTTTGGGGTTTGCGGGGTTGTTTTTATTTTCATTGTTTTTAAAAATTTCAAGAAAATACATCCACCCATATTACTTATCTCCGCTTTCCTTTTCATGGTGCCGTTTCTGGCAATCAATTTTTTATCTTACTGGGTGGCCGTTTTTATTTTCCTTAGTTCAAGATACCTGAATTTTGGTGTTAACCTTAAGGGGCTTAATTTAAAGCTTGCTTATTTTTTTATCATTGTATTGCTGGCAGTTTCTTACCTTGACCTTTATTCGAGGGCAGTTGATTCAAAGGATTTGAGAGGAGCGTTTACAAGAGACGGTTACCCGGTTGGGGCACTTGCATTTATAAAGCAAAACGGCCTGACAGATAGGTTATTTAACATGTACCAATGGGGTGGTTTTGTCGAATGGCAATACCCGCAGATAAAAACTTTTATTGACGGTAGGATGACAGGCTGGCGGACAGGCGGAGTTTATATCCTTTCGGATTATCTTTCAATTATTACCCAAAAGGATTGTTCTTTGGTTGACAAGTATAATATAAAAACCGCACTAATTGACAGTGATTTTAAGAGTAACTGCTTTAGCGGCTGGAATTTGGTCTATAGCGATGAATTTTCGAGGGTTTTAGTTGCAAATTGAATATAATAGAGTTATCTCATGCGTTTCCAAACCCAGGAAAAGGGCGAAGAAGTAATATTACTGCTTAGGGCACACCCAATTACTCTTTTGCCGGCCTTATTGCTCATTGGATTGTTGCTGTTTGTGCCACTTTTGGCGCCCCTATTCCTTTCACTCCTTCAGGTAGAGTTGTTGCAAACTTTTTCGGCCACGCAGTTGCTTTTGATTACGGTGTTTTGGTATTTAATTGTTTTTGGCTATTTTTTTTACAAGCTGATTTTTTATTACTTTAATACTTACTTACTTACCAACGAAAGAATTATTGATTTTGATTTCCGGGGGATACTTCATAAGGAAATTTCTTTTGCCAAATTAAACCAGGTCCAGGATGTATCGCCCAAAGTGATTGGATTTTTTGGGACATTTTTCCATTTTGGCAATATCTACATCCAGACGGCTGCTGAAAGGCCGGAGTTCGAATTCCACAGTGTTGCCAATCCGGATTTTGTTGCACAGAAAATAATAGAAGAGGTGCGACTTGAGGAGGCGGAAAAGCCCGGGGAGGTTAAATGAATGCCTATTGACGGCGGTGTTTTTGACAGTGTTTTGAATTTCGATATTTCAATATTTTTTAAGATTTTCTTTGTCCTTTTTTTAATTTTCTATATGGTTTTTGCTTTTGTCTTATATAGGCAACTGACGACTATGGGCAGGGCGTTGCCAACTGCGGCGGTCCCATTTTTCCGGTTTGTGAGTATACTGCATATCGGTTTTGCCCTGGCTTTGACATTTGTAACTGTGGGTGTTTTTTAGTGACTTTTATATATAAAACCCAAAAAATAGCGGGCGGGGGTAATGACAATATCTCCTGTAAAGTTGCGTCTTCCAAACTTAATCTTTCCGGCGGAGAAGGTGTAACAATAATTGCCCTGGTTACGGTAAGCGATGACAGCGGAAAAGCAGATGTTGTCGCAAAGGATGTTCTTGAGATTATTTTCAGGAGGGTTGAGGAGGATGAAATTTCTTCGGGTATGCTGGCACTTCTTGCCTCGGCAAAGGAATCCGCACTTTCATATTTATTGGGGAAAGATTGCCAGGTAAGTTTTAAAACACTACTTTTTTTCAAGGATGCCTGTTTTATTGCTTCTTTTGGAGAGGATACGGATGTCTGGGTGTACGACCCACCGGATGCAAAGCAGCTTAAATTTGAGTCCGGATCCGGAAAGATACATAATGGACAACTTTTTCTACTTGGCACAAAAAAATTCTTTCAAACGTTCGACGTTAATACTCTTGAGAAAGACGCTAGCGTTGATTTGGATGACGTTGTAGACGGGCTGGCGACAGAATTAAATGTTACGGAAGGCAAAGAAAGAATTGCAGCCGCGTTTGTGAGGGTTGAAGGGGAGGAGGAAGGGGCAGGGATTTCCGAGGAAGATGAAGCAACCGGAGAAAAGAGGGATGAAGTTGGGGAAGAAGAATCAGCAGAGGAAAGTAGAGAATTTAGCCCGGTACAGGCAGGATCGGGTTTGAGGGTTGGAATTTTGGGATTTCTCGGTAAAGCATTGGCAGTCGGATTCGGCGAAGTAAGAAAATTGATAAGAGGAGATATCAGGGCAGTATTCAGACTTAAACGAAATCTGTTACTTGCCGGCATAATCCTTTTTCTTTTGCTCTTTGTTTCACTTGCATATACCCTTTATCAAAGAAATAAAAGCCAGGACAACGCCAGAATCCAGGAACACCTGATTATTGCAAGGTCAAAGCTGGAGGAAGGTTCCGCACTCATAACATTAAATAAAGAGAGGGCAAGAAGTATATTGCTTGAAGCACAGAACGAGGTAAATGCTGCGCTTGGAGTTGAGAAGGGCAACGGGGAAGCCAAAACTTTGCTTTCCGAAATCGAGGCAAAGCTTCGTGACGCGGAAGTTGTATCCGGAGTCAATCTTTCCACATATTATGAAGGAAATTTCGCTGTTTCCTGTTTAGCCTCTAGCCCGAAAAATTTGATTGTTGTTGGTAAATCATCGATTGCAACTGTTGACCTTGTGACAAAAAAGGGTGCGGAGGAGACAAGCGAAATTGGCGGGGAAAATTGTTCGTTTTTTGACAATAAAATGTTCATAACGGATGGAGATAAAATCAGTAAATATGATCTTGCCAGCGATAAAATAAGTGAAGTAGGAAAAATTTCTGGTGGGATGGATCTTGGTGTCTTTATCGGAAATGTTTATTTACTTAAGCGTGACGGTATCTTAAAAATAGTGCCGACCGCGTCCGGTTACAGTGAGGGCAGTGATTACCTGAATGATAAGGCAGGCTTTGGCGATACCAGTAAATTCGCGATCGACGGTTCTATCTGGGTTGCTACGGGAGACAAAATTAAGAAATTTCTGAGAGGGGAAGACGAGGGGTTTTCCATAACCGGAGTTTCTTCCCAAGGTTTTAGCCTCGGCCTTATTTATACGAATGAGAACCTGGATGATTTATTTGTTGTTGATAAAGCGAGTGGTGCTCTTTTAGTTGTCGGTAAAGACGGTGTTTACAAGCAGGCATTGCAATCGGCGGAATTTGGCAGGGCTTCCGATATCCTGGTTTCTGAAGACGGCAAGAAACTATTCGTTGCCAGCGGAAATAAAGTGCTTGAGGCTAACTTGGAGTAGCCTTTACTATAATTTGAATTTGGCTTCGAAATTTAATATAATCCCATTTCCTGGGGATGTATCGTTTCGACAGGAATGCACTTTAAAAACTGCAAGCCGAATACGATTCTAAGGCACGTTAAGCTTTGAATCAAAATCTACGTGCAAATAATTCTGCACGCCGACCTGCTTTTGCGGGCAATTTTGCCTTCGCTTAAGATTTAGGTCTGCTTTTTAAGTTCTTGTCAGGCGGAGCTTATAAGGTAACAACTCAGTCTGGATCGATTATTGGTTCCGATCAAATCAATAATCAAAACTTAGATCTTTACCTGATACCTATCTGTCAATTGGTAAAAGTATTAGGCGAGAATATAAAAATTGACTAAGCTTGTAGATGTTTTTGGATTGTTTTTCTGGACGAGGGTTCGTAACCCTCCATCTCCACAGACTTGTTTCTTAAGTTATAAATATCCTCTTTAACAAGAAGCCCTATATGGTATTCTCTGTGGTGATTTGGGCACAAAACTGCAATATTGTTGATATTGTTACTACCGTTTTGGGATCTAGGGATTAAATGGTGAATATCAACCGTAATACTATATTCACAGATTTCGCATTTATATCCATAAACATCAAAGGCAATTTCTTTTAGCTTACGTCTTACATTTTGGTTTGGGTGCCACGGTTGTTTCCCCTTTTTAGAACTATAAAAGCATGCTTTTGAACAAAATTTGCCTAAACCTTTATAGGGAATGTGTAAAAACTTTTTTTTGCAATAAAGGCAAGTTTTTGTTTCTTTTTTTGTTGTTCTGATTAAGTAGTTTTTGTTTCTGTAATGGCAAACACAGGAGAGGGAGCAGAATTTTCCGTTACCTCGCTTTATTTCAGAAACGGCCGGGTAGAATAATTTGTCACAGTTAAGACATTTACTTTTAGTATTTTTTCTTCCCACTGACAAAATATAACCGAATATTACCCGAATTTCAATACTGCTTTTATAACTTTTCTCCCCGGACTGCGCGTTCTACGTCACGCTCGACGGCTTTCTTTTTTAGGCTTGCGCGTTTGTCAAATTTTGATTTGGTTTTGGCAAGGGCGAGTTCGACTTTGGCAAGGTTGTCTTTAATGTAAATGGAAACGGGTACTACCGTTACATGCCCGCCCGAAACTTTACCAAGCCAGTCAAGGATCTGTTTTTTGTGCATGAGAAGTTTGCGATCGCGCTGCGAATCCGTATATTTTTGCGAGCCCATGTACGGGTAAATGTGGGCATTCATAAGGAAGGCCTCTTCGTCTTTAAATTTGGCAAAGGCTTCGGAAAGGTCTACGCGTCCGGCGCGGATAGATTTAATTTCGCTTCCTGTTAAAACTATGCCCGCCTCGACTTTTTCGAATAACTGATATTTGAACCGGGCGCGCCTGTTGAAAATCTTCATTTGTTACATGATATATCCGGGAGTACGAAGTTGGAAATGGGAGGCGGGATATTGAAGTGGGATTAAAATAAAATCACAGATGGATGTACTTGATTTGTTTTTCCCTAAAAAGTGCGTTTCCTGCCATAGGTTTGGAAATTATTTATGTAACAACTGCCGGGAAAATTTGAAACAAGCTGCCCCGGTTTGCCCGGTCTGTGGCAGGCAGGCAGTTGCGGGCGTTACCCACCCGGGTTGTAAAAGAAGGTTGACACTCGACGGGCTTGTTGCCCCTTTTAAGTATGAGGGGCCGGTCAAACAAATGATTACTAAGATTAAATACAAATTTGCCTATGATATTTCCAAAAGGCTTGTAGAAATTGTCTGCGAAGAACTTTGGCGTTTTCGTCTGCCTCAGGAATTTAAACTGGTGCCAATTCCACTACATGCTGCAAGACGGAGATGGAGAGGGTTTAACCAGGCGGAATTGATAATAAAAAATATTAATAACGAATATAAGGTCGAGTACAGTGATTTGCTTGTAAGGGTGCGAAACACCAAAAGCCAGGTGGGTTTGAAAAAAGACCAGAGGGCGGGAAATATTAAGGGGGCATTTGCGGTTAAAGCGGGGTTTGGCGTAAAGGGCAAATCATTGATTATTGTTGACGATGTATTTACCAGTGGTTCGACAATGAACGAGGCGTGCAGGGTATTGAAAAAAGCGGGTGCTGCCAGTGTTTGGGGAATGGCCGCTGCTTATGATTAGAAATTATAAAACCTCTCAAAAATAAAAAGCCAGGTGATTAGTACTCCGGGGATTATAAGCAACATAAGAATTTTCAGACTTATTCTTTTTGCAGGTGGAATTAACATCAAAAATAAAAATGGGAAAAAGTCCAACGCGTAGCGGTACCCGATTTGTTTAATACCTATTCCGTAGTAAAAGACAGAAACAGAGGCGATAAGAATCGAAGTTATGAGTGCCGGCTTTAAATAAGGATCCGTTTTCTTTATAAAAAACAACAGGAAAAGGACAGGCGAAAGCAGGAAGATGCTTGCGCCATAGTCATCAAAACGGATGTACGGAAATTTAAGGACGTGGGAGTTGTCTTTAAAAACAGGGTCGGGGCCTTTTACAAGCATGTAATAGATGTTTGCGGGAATATGTTTTGGCGAAAACAGGCCTATTTTGCGGCGAAGTGCGGATTCTTCCGGGAGAATCTGGCATTTATAACCGCTTTCTAAGGGTGACTTAAACCTGGCGTAGTTATACGCAAGAAGCAGGATGACGGCTATAAAGATTGGGATTGTAAATGCAAAATATGCCCTCTTTTTTAATTGGCTGCTTAGGAAAAAAAGTGCGGCAAAGATAAGGGAAATTCGTGTCAGAACTGCAACAGAAACCAGAATCCCTAAAACGAACGGCCTTTTTTTTGAGAGGAATTCATAAATTGCCAGAAGCAATGCGGTTGTTGCGACAACTTGGGCAAAGTACCAGGAAACCGGAATTGCCCCGACCGGGGCGTAGATAGAGCCGAAGATGAAAAAAACCGCGAGCGCCAGGGCTTTATTTCTTTCCAGTCCGGCGGTTTTGCAGATTTTAAATACAAGAATGAAGTTTAGAATGTTTAGGGGAATTTGCACAAAACCCTGGAGAAAATTCAGTTTAAAAACAGCAACGAATGGCAGTAGGAGAAGTGCGGGCAAGGGACCAAGCGGCCAATAATATTGACCTTCAAATACGGAAAGATCGACTATGGATTCCGGCAAAATAATGAAGTTGAGGTGTCCTCTTAAAAAAGAATAAGCAAGAAAGACGAATTGCTGGCTATGAAGAAATGAAAGGTTCATTACCGAAATGGGGATGAACAGAAAAATTAATAGCCAATAGTAATTTTTTGTCATGGGGAAATTATAGCTACTTTTCGAAAGGCGCGTATCAAGATGAACTTGAATTTAGGGGAATGTGCGGAGGCGGCAGGATTCGAACCTGCGATCGAGTTTCCCCGATAGTCGTTTTCGAAACGACCGCACTAGTCCACTATGCGACGCCTCCAAATAAAATTATATGCGCGCCTGGGGTGATTCGAACACCCGACCTTTCGCTCCGCAAGCGAATGCTCTATCCAGCTGAGCTACAGGCGCAAAGCAAGTCATTATATCAATATTTGGGTAAAAAGAGTGGTAAAATCATGGCTGTGAAGCGGATTTTCAGCGCAGGGGGAATTATTTTTAGAGAGAGTTCAAAAGGGCCAAATGGGACAGAGGTTCTGGTTACCCAACATTCGGGACATAAAGGCTGGGATTTTCCGAAAGGACATATAGAAAGCGGGGAATCTGCAGAAGCTGCAGCGTTGAGAGAGGTGGAAGAGGAAACGGGAGTTAAGGCCAAGATAATTGAAAGGGTGGGAGACACTAAATATTTTTATTTTGATGCGGGCGAGCGGGTGTTTAAAATAGTCATTTTTTTTCTGATGAAGTATGTTGGCGAAGGAAAGGCTACAACGGCTTTTGAGGTTAGCGCAATGGAGTGGTTGCCGGTTGAGGTAGTTGAGGAAAAACTGACTTTTAAAGATACAAAGAAGCTTTGGGGAGAGGCGAAAGAGAAGATCGAACAATTGACAACTGACATCTGACAAGTCGAAAATTAGCAGTCTGGAGAGGTGCCGGAGTGGTTGAACGGGCAGACCTGGAAAGTCTGTATGGCCGTAAGGTTATCGAGGGTTCGAATCCCTCCCTCTCCGCAATACAGGATAAGCGTATAAGAAATTGCCTGTTTGGAGCGTAGTATCGGTCTTTTTCGAAGGTTCGAATATTCTATCTGTTTTGACCTCTGCAACTACCACATTCGAACTATTCGTCAACTCAACAAGCACGGAAAGTATCTGGAAAGGTTTGGTAAATGTTGCAACTAGCTCTTGAGTATTTGGTGTGATTTGAAGTGAAGCAAACATAAGTCGAAGTATTTTGCGCTTCTCTTCCAGCTTTACTTTTTGGTAAATTTCTCTTGCTCTTTGAGCAAGTTCATAGAATGAAACGCTATATTCTGCTTGTTTTACTTGAAGTTGAGAGTGCTTTTGTATAGCTTGTGTTATGTTTTCTTTCTCTGCTTTATATTGAGCTAACTTTTTATCAAAACTTTCTGTATCAATCTGTTCATCTACTCGCATGTCAACGAGGTTATCAATTCGTTTTTGCTCTTGTTTGAGTTTACCTTCAAGGTCTGAAAGAACAGCATTGTGATATTCGGTCTCATCTTGGTAGCCCTCCCTAACTGCCCTGCGTAGCCAGTCCATGAGACGCTCATTTTTAATTTTCAAAGCTTCCAGGCAAACAACAATTTTAGTTTCAATATCTTCTTGATTGACAGATTTTTGTTGACTACATGATTTGTAGTGGTTGCAATAGCCATAGAGTTTACCTTTTTGCAGCTCCCAAGTGATAGATTTTCCACACTCTGCACACTTGGTTAGACCCTTTAATAAATAGTTGTGAACAGAGTATTTAGGAGCATTTTTGCGTTTCAGAAGCGATTGATTCTTCTTATAGACCTCTTCAGTAATAAGAGGTTTGTGTTTGGATTCGTAATGTAATTCCCCTCTCCAATAAAAAGGCCCGTAATAAAAGTGGTCGGTGAGCATATCATAAATCCTACCAGGAGCGACTTTGAAACCTTTCCTGCTTCGCAACCCCTCCTCGAACATTGTGTTAGCAAGCTTCTGAACTGAATAATTACCTGTTGCAAATAGCTCAAGTGCCCTTTTTACTTGCGGTGCAAACTTCTCATCTGGTATTGAAATTTTTCTTCTTTCAACCTCTATTGTTTT
>JACQIV010000002.1 GCA_016198325.1 Candidatus Curtissbacteria bacterium | reverse complement strand
TGGTTTTGTCACTCATGACTACCTCCTTCCATTGGAGATAATCTTAACCTTCCTTGATACCAATTAGCTTTAGTTCTGAGGACTTGAGGATGTAAACTAATTCGCTGATACTTTAAGAACTTTTGTCAATTATCTAAAGAAAATTCCTGATATTTTCGTTATGCTCGTCGATTGTTTCGGCATAATGAATTTTACCTTCTGTGTCGTGCAGATAATAATAATATTCCGTTTGGGTCGGGTTGAGCGCAGCTTCAATTGATTTTATGCCGGGATTGCAAATCGGTCCGGGTGGAAGGCCGAGTGAAAGGTATGTATTGTAGGGTGATTTCACCTTTTGGTAATCATCTGTTGAAACTTGCGGCCACCAGGTATTTTGGCTGCTGTCGTAACCCTTTGCATACTGAACTGTTGCATCCACCTGAAGGGCAAGATTACTTTTAATCCGGTTCAGTAAAATTCCTGCAATAACCGGTCTTTCGTCGTCGTTCTTTGCCTCCCTTTCGATAAGCGAAGCCAAAATTATAATCTCATCTTCTGCGAGGTTAGTTTTGTTCTTTGATTTTAATAGTTTTTCGGTTTTTATTGCGAAAGTTTCACTTAACCTGTTTATTACGTCTGTGGTAGAAGCATCTTTTGGAATTAAATATGTATCCGGAAACATATATCCTTCTTTTGCGTTTTTGATGTACTCCTTTTTGTCGAAAGCTAATATACTATTGCCAAAGTTTAATTTCTCTTCAATTTTTGCAGCTTGTTCTTCCAGCCTTAAGCCTTCTGGTATTGTAATCCAAACATCAATTGCCCCATGAGTCAACTCTTCCGCAATCCGCCGGGAGGTCATTGACGCAGAAAGTCTGAAGTCGCCGGCCTGAATTGATTTTGCAATTCCCATTTGAGAAACAAGGAGCCTGAATGCAAGCGGGCTTTTAATTAACCCTTCGTTTTTAAGGTTTGAGGCAATATTTGTAACAGCTTCACCGGGTCTGACTATAAATATCGTATCTTCCGACTGGGAAGTTGATCTTGCTGCTAGTAAATAGTTGTAATACTTATTTAAAGCAATAGGTGTTACTACAAGAATAATAAAAATGACACCGATTACAATAAATTTTGTTTTGTTTTTTATTGTGCCTCCTCGAAACTTGCCCTGTGGTATTTTCCGTTCCTTTTATTGAATATATAGATGCGGCGGCAGTTACAGACCACTTTTTGGGTGTTATTTATCTTTTCAAATTTACGTCCGATAGACAGATTCTGACCACAACCCGGGCATCTGCCCTGGAGTAAAATCCATGCCTGGACCGGCGCAAGAATTCTTTTAATCATTTTCGTCTAAATAACTTTGCAGGATAACGGCAGCCGAATACTCGTGTTCGAGTTTATTTTTTTTCTTTTTCGGTACACCGAGTTTAATCATAGTTTCGCGCGCCTGTCTAGTGGTTAAAGTTTCGTCCCGCATAATGATTTCAAGATCCGGTCTTTTTGATTTCAGAAGATCGGCAAATTTCTGGAATTGCTTTTGTGTTTTACCTTCTACGTACCCAATGACGACAGTTTTAACACCTTCCACTACGATGATTCGTATCATCGTAGTGACAGCTTGTTCTAAATTCTTGTGGATGATGGTTTTATAAGGCGATGCAAGTTGGCCTGCCGAAATTGCCAGACCCGATTTTTTCTGGCCAAGATCAATTCCAAGGATCATTCTTGAAATTGTACTACTTTATTTAAGCCGCTTTGGCTTATTTTTGATAAATTGCTATGCTTCGTGGTCGTAAAGATTACCGTCTTCCTTTACTGTGAACTGGCTATTTCCGTCCGGTGATATTAAAACGGAAGGTTCGTCGGTACCCTTCCTAAATTGCCATCCTGCGTCAATGAGTTTTTGCACTCTTGCCGGGAAGGGATTATTTTCTCCAGTTTCAGTTTCAAAATCACTACCGGTTTGGTTGTTAACAGTTTTTCTTTTAGTGAGAGTTTTTTCGCGGTGTTTTAGCGCTATTTCCAAATGGGGATCGTGTCTTTTTGATATTTCTTCCCAATAAGCAATCACGTCCCCTGTATATGGAATTTCCTTTTCACAACTCATAGCCGGAATTTTAGTTTGAAACCTGCCGAAAGTCAAAAAAAATTAATAAATACTTAGTAGATTCTTCACTCCGTTCAGAATGACAAATAGTAAAATATGGGTTGGGTATTTTGTTTCATTATATTAATATGTTGAAACAACGATTTTGAAAGTCAAACCTATATCAGGCTTGTTATTACAACCAGCCGTTTGGAGTTGGTGCCCGGGGGAACGCAGGTCATGAGGGTGAGGTTCCTTGCCGACGGCGTGATCGGCAAAAGAACTGAGAGGTCTTTTGGGTCAACAACTTTTGAGTATTGGACAACATATTCCATTTTTTTGCCTTCAATTTGAACGTAAATCGTGTCCCCCACTTCCAAATCGGGAAGTTTTGAAAATATTGTGCGGTAATTTTTTGGGTTCGCGAATTGAGGCAAGGCAGAATGGCCGGTTATAAAAGTGTTGCCAATATCGCCGGGCAGGGCTGTTCCAGGGAATTGCGCCAAGTTTGAATCAAATTTCACAGAATCGACTAAGACTTGTGCATCTTTGATTTCAAGCTTTGGAATGGAAAGAGTGTACTCTTTCGGTCTTGGCCCTTGCGGTCTGATATCTGTCGTGAAATATGTGAATCCGTCTTCTTCTCTTGCAACCGAAACATTTGCAGCTAAAGTTTGTGCAGATAAAACCTCCGTTTTCGGAATAGGAAGGTTTCCAATTTTTTGAGAAAGTTTAGGTAAAGTTTTAAATTGCCAGACAATCATCGGAAACAGGGCAAAAACCATAGACGATATTCCGATTAAGGCAATAGTTATAAAATATTGTTTTTCGTGGCGGATCAGGAAATAGGCTGCTGCAAGGAATCCTTTTTTGCCGATTTTGCCGAAATTTTTTTCCGATTTGGTTTTTTTGACGTAAATTGCAAGAGCCACTTAGGATTTGAACTTAAAAGTAATTTTTTCGGGATTTTTCGGAAGTGTTCCTATCAGTGGCAGTGACGGTGTAAATGTAAAGTTTACTTCCGAAACATTCGGTAGTTTTTTAATAATTTCCCTTGCTTCTTTTTGGCTTTTGCCTGCAACCTGTTTTGCCAATTCTTTATCATCTACTTTTGGGCTAAGCGGAGATTTAAAATGGCCGCTGAAAGTAACTTTGTCTTTTGACCGTTTTGATTCAATATCGCTAATTTCGACGCTTGCTGCTTTAATTTCCAGGCCTTGGGGCGCATCTTGCGAATATTTTTCGGCTAAGAGGTTTTTGAGATTTTCTTCCTCGTAAACAACGGCCGATGCTTCTACTTCCATTGATAAATTTACTGCATTTGCCTCTTCGTCCAGTTTTTTATCGAAACTTTTTTTAATGACTTTGACGGTAATTTGTGATTCGTCGAATTTCTTGCCAGGGTTTTCGGATGAAAGTTTTTCCTTTGCTTCTTTGGTTAATGATTCTGTTAATGATTTTTCCAGTTTTGTCAGGTCGTTTTGGGCAACCACTGTAATTTCTTTCTCGTCACCGCCCGAAAACGGCTCATCGTTCCTGCCGGAATAGAGTAATTCATCAAAAGACTGGAAAGTGAAATCTTTGCCGGCGGGAATATTGCCATTTTCGCCAAATTCGATCGCCTTGGCTTTTGCGTCCTGCTGCCCGGGATTTGCGGCACTTCTGGAGGCTACCTCTATTGGAGCGTCAAGCTTAAATTTTATGCCATCTTTAGTTATTAAATTTGTATCACTGTCGAACGTGACAGGGTTTGTGGTCCAGTTAAATACTTTAACTGTTCCGCTTGCGTAATTACCGATTTTCCTGGTACCAGTTGCTGCTGCCTTTTCCGTTTTCTGGGCGGCTGCGGCTACCTGGGCAAGAGACAGGTTACCGCCATCTTCTGCGCCAACAAAGCCTTCGGCTTCGAAATCTTTTTCGAAGCTATCGCCTGCTACCTGAATTTCTGCAACAGCCTTTGTCAGGTTTGGTGCCAAAAAGTAAAAGGAGGCAATCAGAATTGCAACAACAATACCTAACAAAATCAATATTTTTTTGGATCCGCCTTTTATTATGTCCGGAAAGTTTGGCAGCCAGGCCAAGGTGGTGAGCCTGGTTAATATTGATGCCGTTGGTGTCCTGGGCGCACCTTCGGTATTTTCGGTTATTTCCTGCGATACGGCGTATTGCTCTTCCTTTTTGTCCGGTTTCACAGGAAGCTTTATTTCCTCCTGCGGGGTATGTGAATCCGCTGTTTCTTTTTCTTCCTTATCATCTTCCATCAAAAGAACATCCCTACCTTCTATAAACCCGAGCAGATCCTCTTTGGAAACTTTTTCCTCTTTTTCGGCTGGGTTTTCTGCGTGTTTTGGGTGGTCTTTTGCGATTTGCGGTTCATAGCCGAGAACATCGGCGGCCTGGGAAAGCGCAACTGCCATACTCATCTCGTTCTCGCTTACTTCTTCCAGATCATATTTATCCGGAGACTTTTTTTTGACTTTTTGGGCGAGGTGTTCAAAACCGGAACCGAAAAAAACAATTTCCTTTAATTGATTCTCCCCTTCCATTTCTTCGTCCAGTTCGTCGGTCGTTATTTTTCCGTTAAAGTTTTTGGATTTTTCCGTTTTTCCCTCTTTGACCCTATGAATTTCGCTGTAGTTATCGAAGATGCCTACAAGTAGCGCGCCAGTTAACTGTTTTCCGTTATGTTTAAAGTGATGGAGGACCGCTGCCGAAAGCGGAATGAAGGCTTGCGCTTCGAGTTCCAGGTCTTTTGTAAGGGCATCCAGAGTTTTTGAGGTTGTTGGGCTAAGCTGACCGTTTTCCAACCATGAATCCGAAAGACCAAAAACAACTTTTGTGACATCCGCCGTTACTTTTTCTGCTGCTTTATCGATTGCGATTGCAGTTTCATGGACGAGTGAGGAAATTTGAGTAAATGGTTTGGTTGCGGTACCTTCGATGTTAACTTCACTATTTTTTTCCGCCCAGATTATTGCCGTTACATTATTGTTGGTAAGTATGAGGGAAAGAAAATTCTCTTGGGAAAGAGTCGGTTTCTTCCTGAATTTCGAAAGGAAGCTAAATGGCGCCATCGGCAGCTTGAGTGTATTATATCAGCTTGATTGTTTAGTTTTTAAACAGCCTAAAAACCTGTCAGGTCGGGGATAGTGATGTCGCTATTTTGGTCTTCCGGAGATGGAGAGGGCGAAGCGGGAGTTGAACCGGAGGACGTTGAGGATGGCAAATCGCCGAAGCCTCCTTGTGTCCTTTTTGGAATCTGGGGAAGGTCTTCAATTAAATCTTCCTGAGTAATTTCGGTTTTGGCTGCACCGTTAGGTTTATTAAATACAAAGAACCAGGCAAGTGAAGCAAGCAACCCAACCAGAACTAAAACTCCGGCTCCCATCAGTACAATTTTAATCTTGTCCATTTTGGATCCTTCCTGTGAGGGAGGCGGCCCGGCAGACGGTGGGGCATAGGGTGTGGGGTCTGGTGGGGTATTTTCCGACTGGGGAGCCAAATCCTGACCAGCGGGTTGTAGCGGTTCGTTTTGAATTGGCGGAATTTCGGAAGCAAGATTTAGAACGGGTTCTGCTGGTGGCGGTGCAGCAGGAGGTGGCTGAAACTCGTTTATTGGTGACGACTGAAACGGTGCAGCCTGTTGTGTATCTTGGGGGTTCTGATGCGGTAGAACTGCCCCTTCTGTTTGCTTGGCGAGGGATGCTAATAATTCTTCCGGATTACCGGAAGGTGCTGGGGCGAGAGGGGGAGATGGAGGCATGGCAGCTAAGGTTTGAGGTGGCGACTGGAATGCGGGCGTTGGTGTAGATGGAGCGGGCGGGAATTGGTTTATTGACGGTTGATTTTGTGAAGCGTCCTCTCCTGCCACAATGAACTGACCGGGTCTTATCGGATTTGTTGGATTTGTGTTCTGAGGGTCTTGTGAACCCGGGGCAGTAGGATCCATAATGTGCTTTAAGGGACAACCTACGGTTTTCCCTTAATATTCCCTTTCCCTAATCGGAATAATTTGACTGGCAAAGCCAGATTCAAATTAGATTTAAAGTTTGTATGCACCTTAGTCAATTTTAGCATAAATTCTCCGCACACCTGAACCTGCCGATTCCTCTTTTATTATCTTGAAAACACCAAGTTGACCCGTATTTTGGGCATGGGGTCCCCCACAAAATTCTTTAGAATAGGCTTTTTTAATTTCATCCGACTGGCCAATGTAATAAACGTTGACAAGTTCCTGGTACTTATCAGCAAACAAGCCAATTGCGCCCAACTCGTCTGCTTTCTCTTTGGGCATGGTTTTTTTGTAAACGTTGAGAGCACTTTGAATTTGTTGGTTAACTGTTGCCTCGACATTTTTTATTTGGTCATCAGTCATTTTTTCTTTGTGGGTGAAATCGAAGCGGAGTCGTTCGTCCGTAATATGAGAACCGGTCTGATGAACGTGTTTTCCTAAAACATCCCGAAGTGCCCGATGGAGTAGGTGTGTGGCTGTGTGGAGTTTTGCTGCTTTGTCTGACTGGACAGCAAGGCCGCCTTTGGTTTTTTCTCCTGCCTTTCTTGATGACTCCTGGTGATTTTTAAACCTGGAGTCAAAAGCTGCCATATCAACTTTTTTATTTTGCTCTTTGGCAAGTTCAACAGTCAATTCTATCGGGAATCCGAAGTTCTGGTACAAATCGAAAGCTTCATCACCGGAAATGTCACCTTTTATTTTTTCAAACTCGCGGATTCCGGAATTAAGGGCCTTTTTAAATTTCTGTTCTTCCTTTTGAAGTTCGTCAATTATTTGCGGTTGATGCTCCGAAAGGCCAGGATAGAAACTTTCGTATATTTTGATGGTTTCGCGCGCCAAATCTTCAAGAAAATCTTTTTCGATTTTTAGGAGAGAGGCATGCCTAATCGCGCGACGGATAAGCCTTCTTAAAATGTATCCCCTTTCGACGTTCGAGGGACTTACACCGTCTGCAATGAGAAAAACCGATGCACGAATGTGGTCTGCAACAATTCTTGCGGATGGTGTTTGAAAATAGTTTGCCTTGTCTTCAATGTTTTTCATAAGAGGAGCGAAAACGTCCGTTTCGTAAATCGAAGGGGCGTTTTGCATAACTTTGAGAATTCGCTCGAGGCCCATGCCTGTGTCGACATTTTTTTGCGCCAAGGGTTTAAATGCCCCGTCCGCCTGTTTGTCGTATTCCATAAACACGTTATTCCAGATTTCCACGAACCTCTCTGGGTTCGTGGCAGGCTCCCTACCTGTCAAGGATTCTCCTTGTACGTCATAAAACATCTCCGTGTCTGGACCGCACGGGCCTTGCGGGCCGACCGGTCCCCACCAATTATCTTTTTTGCCGTACCTGAAAATATGGCTTTCGGGTACTCCCAGTTTTAGCCAAATGTCGAATGATTCCTCATCAAACGGGGCGTCGCTGTCGCCGGCAAAAACCGAAACATAGATGCGGTTTGCATCGAGCTTCAATTCGTTTGTTAAAAATTCGTATGACCAGGAGATAGCTTCCTCTTTCCAATACCCGCCTTGACTGATACCGTCTCGCCTCGATCCGTCGGAGCGGGCAGGCGAGGCAGGGTCTCCGAGTGACCAATTACCCAGCATTTCAAAAAATGTGTTATGGACACTATCGCCTACTTCGTCGATGTCGTCTGTCCGAAGACATTTCTGGACATTGACCAAGCGGTTGCCTTCCGGATGCTGTTGGCCTAAAAGATATGGGACTAACGGATGCATGCCGGCTGTGGTAAAAAGGACTCTTTGAGTACCGGCAAGCTCAACAGTTTCGTCGGGAACAAGAGATGCCGAAGGGATTATTTTATGTCCCCTATCTTCAAAAAACTTTAGATATTTTTGCCGAAGCTCTTTTGAGTTCATGCTTTTGTTTTTCTTATTTTGGAAGCAATAACTGCTAACTTTTTCTCATTTTCCCTTTTATAATCATGCGAGGAAATGTATCCTTCGTACTTCTGAAAAAACTTGTTGATATTGGATGACTTTTTTTGCCAAGAGCCTTTGGTGCCATGCATCGGGAAAAGTTTGGCATGCAGATGATCGACTCCAAACCCCTCTAGAATTAGGCCTGTTCTTCCAACTCCGTCGAATGCTTTATCTATTTTTCCTGCAACTTTTTTGGAAGCCAATATTAAACCATTAAGAATTTTGTCGGGGTGGTCAAAATAATAACTTGAGTAATGCTTCTTAGTAATGACAACCGTAAAGCCGTCCGTATTTGGGAATATTGAAAGAAACGCCATATGATTTGTGTCTTCCCAAACAATATTAGCTGGTGACGAGCCGTTAACAATTTCACAAAAAACACAAGAATCCATATCCATTGATCTTAATTATATACGCTCGATTGTCTAATCTTAAGATTCTGAGGAGGATTGGTGTCTTCGAAAAAAGAACTTGCGGCCTTTTTTCTGAATCTCAGCAACCTGCGGTGGGACTTCCCTCAATGCGTCCTGGACGTTTTCTTTTGCTTCTTCGAAGTGGGTGGCCGCAGCATCCCTGATCTCTCCCGCAGATTCGACGATTTCACCGGCTTTTTCTTCTATTTCCTCGCCAACATTTTCGAGGCCTTCTTTAAGCTTATCAAGTAGCTTTGAACCTTCGACCAACAGTTTGTCCTTAACTTTTTGCCCGTCTTTTGTAGTAAAGAGGTAGGTAACGGCAGCACCCAAAATAATGCCTGCAACAAGCGCTGTTAGGGAGTTATCTTTGTTTTGGTCGCTCATTATCCCTTCTTTTCTTTAGCAAGTTTACAATGCTTGCCCCAGTAGTTAACGCTGTAATTAAACCGCCGGCTTTTGCAACCGGTTTTTTTATTTCCTCAACGAGGCCTGATGCCTCTTCGAAAAGAGAGTTCATTTTTTTAATTGTGGCTTTTAGGGCTTTTAGTACAAAGAATACCTGAATCCCGAGAACCACAAGGAATATCGAAAGAACAATAATTACCGAAAGAAGTATAGTTTGTGTTAAATCCATAGGGCAGTTTTAGTAAAGAATGTATACCCTTTTCGCGACTTCGTTGTCAATGAGCTTACTGCGAGAGCCTGAGTGTTATGGTTTTTTTGGATTTGGGGGATAGTTTCTTAGAAGAAATAACCTCGATCTGGTTTTTACCAGCCTTTAGTTTTACTTCCTTTTCGAATTTACCACTTTCGTCCACGGCTGCAAATTCACCGTTTACAGAAACAACGGCACCCGGTTCTGTACTTCCCTGGACAATGACAATGGGAATACCGGTTGTAGCGTCGTTTTGGGGATTTATAATATCAAGCTGCGGCGTGGAAAGAATCGAAAAATACTGGACAGAAAGGTAAATAAGAAATGCCAGAATTGAAAGCGAGAAAGAAAGCGCGGCGAGTTTGTTGGGCGTAAACATGAGTCTTCTTTTTTGCTTTAGAGGAGATACTTTGTGGGGATATTTTGCTTCATCGTATCCCCGCCTATAAAGGGCCAGGGCAAAATCGGGGTCGATTCCTAAATAACTTGCGTAATTTGTCAAAAAACCTTTAACGAAAGTCGGTTCAGGCAACGTTTGCCAGTCTTCCTTCTCCAATGATTCCAGGACTTCTTTTTTGAGCGAAAGATTTTTTGCCGCTTTCTTTAATGAAATCCGCTTTCCCCTTCTCTTTGCCTCGAGAAGTTCTCCTAACCTTTGCATTAAACTTTTATTGTTGTGGCGCTTCTACCTGTTGACTCTGGAGATATTCTTCTGCATTTTTAACCAGAACGTCACGGGGTTTTGCTCCCTCACCCGGTCCGATTATACCAGCCATTTCCAGTTCGTCTATAAGCCTGGCCGCACGGGCATAGCCAATTCTTAGCCTTCTTTGCAATAGCGACGCTGATGCCCTGTCGTACTGGCAAATAGTCCGGACCGCTTCTTCAAAAAGGTCATCTTTTTCTCCCGAAGCGCCACCGTGCCCTCCTGAAATGCGGCTGGTTGGCATTTGGATTACTTCGTCGGTATATTCAGGAGCAAAACCGGAGCTTCTTAAAAAGCCAATTAGGTTTCTGATTTCCGTATCCGAGACATAAACTCCCTGGATTCTTTGGGGTTTGGAAGCATCAGGGGGAACATACAGCATGTCGCCTTTACCCAGAAGTTTCTCCGCACCAGGACTATCGATAATTACCCGTGAGTCGATCATGGACGAAACGTTAAAAGCGATCCGGCATGGAATATTTGCCTTAATGAGCCCGGTAATTACGTCGACCGACGGCCTTTGGGTTGCAACGACAAGATGAATACCTGTTGCCCTGGCCATTGCGGCCAGCCTGCAAATTGAATCTTCAACTTCAACCGGAGCAAACTCCATAAGATTATGGAGCTCGTCAATGACGATGACTATATATGGAAGCGCCTGGAAGCCGGAAAATTCATTGTAGCCAGCAATATTTTTAACCTGGGCGTCATGGAAAAGTTTGTATCGTCTATCCATCTCACTCTCTGCCCACCTGAGACTCGATAAAATTTTGTCAGGTTCAATAATTACCGGAGTTAGGAGATGAGGTATATCTTTATATTCAGTTAGTTCAACCCTTTTTGGATCGGCCAAAATAAGTTTTACTTCCTGAGGGCTTGCCCTGAAAAGAATAGTGGAAATTATGGCATTTAACAGGACTGATTTACCTGAGCCGGTTGTTCCGGCAATTAGAACATGAGGCATTCTTGCCAGATCTGCCGTGATAATATTGCCAGAAACATCTTCTCCAAGCCCGACAATTGTTTTTGCCTTACTTTCTATGAGATGGCCTGTCGAAAGAACACGTTTTAAGTTTACGGTCTCTGGTGTAATATTTGGGATTTCGATTCCAACTAAGGATTTACCGGGAATTGGTGCTTCTATACGTACCATGCCATTGGATGTTGCAAGCGCAAGAGCAAGGTCGTTTTGCAAAGTCAAAATTTTGGAGAGTTTTGTACCCATAGGTATTTCCAACCCGTATTGGGTAACAGTCGGACCGGGGTTAACCTCTACAACTTTTGCAGATATACCGAAACTTTCTAGTGTTTTTTCGATAGTCTGGGCATTCTGTTTAAGGTTGCCCCTGTTTGCCTGGCCACCTTTTGCATCCGCAAGTAGGGAGAGTGGAGGGTATTGCCAGAGCCTGTTTTCCCCGGGGGAATTGACAACAACACTCGGGGCAAGGACAGCATCCGGGTTGATATTTCTAGGTTTATCCTGTCCGGTTTTGTTTTGAATAGTAGTTGGGATCAGTGGCCGTTTAGAGGGTCCCCTTGAAAATGAAAGGAGTTTAAAAAGGGAAGCGAGTTTTGTACGTAAAACGGATAGTGCAGTGGAGACATCGCTAATACTCGTATTTGTCGTAATAATTAGGGATACAAAGAAGGTAAAAAGCAAGATGAAGAACGCACCTACCGGAGTTACAAAGGACTTTATTAATGTCCATATGGCTGTTGCGATTATTCCGGACAAGCTTTGAGAAAAGGGAGAGACAAGGCTGAGAATAGAAAGACAGGCAGCTAGCGTGCCGAAAATGATGTTGGTTTTTTGTATTTTGGTCTTAACTTGAAAGAGGGAAAGCGCAGCAATCAGTGCATAGGGGGGAACCAGAATTATTCCAAGCCCCAACAAGTTGAAAATATATTCTTTTATTGAGACCAAGAGAGCTGTTTCAGAAAAGAAGGAGAGGACCAGTAGGACCGCAGAGGCAAGAAGTCCAAACCCAAGGATACTTTTGATAGTCTTTTTTTCAAGATTTAAGGGGGAGATGAGTTTTCTTTTTTTAACTCTGGGCATGTCGTTTGTATTTTAACTCAAATTCTTTCAAATTGCTATAGGTTATTTTGAAGAGTTACCAAGTGGGCAAGAATTCTTTGACGTTGTCTCCGGTAAGGATGATTTTATTCGTTTTACCTTCTACTTTCATCTTCGAGACCTTCCTGCAAATCGCGTTAATTGTTCTGTCGAGTGTCCTCATTCCGGCATCAAACCCGAGTGGCCTTACGATTTGTTGCCATACGGTATCTTCTACCGAAAGATCGGAAAGTGAAAGGCCCGAACTTGACATTGCCCTTGGCAGAAGAAAGCTCTTGGCAATAATTGTCTTTTGCTCATCCGTGTAAGTGGGCATTTCGATGGTCTCCAATCTATCTAAGACTGCAGTTGCTACATTACCTGTATTATTGGCAGTTGCAATAAAAAGCACTTGTGAAAGATCAAATGGGTAATCAATATAATGGTCAAGAAAATTGGAATTTTGCTCCGGATCGAGTAGTTCAACCAAAACACCCATAATATCCGACCTTGCATCGTCTGTAACTCTGTCGATTTCGTCAAGTAAAATTACCGGGTTTTTCTTGCCAACTCTCCGCAATACTTTGATTATTTGACCCGGTTCCGCATCCGGATACGCTCTTGACCTTCCTCTCAGCTGCAGTGCGTCCCCCATACCTCCCATTGGAATTCTGCCAAAAGGTCGTGAAAGCGATTGGGCAATCGAATAAGCCATGGTTGTTTTTCCCGTTCCTACCAAGCCCAGGAGTAGGAGGGCGGGTGCTTTATTTATGCCTTGCGCGTCTTGGTTTTTCTTGAGTGAAACAACGGAGATGAATTCCAAGATTCTTTCTTTAATGTTATCAAGTCCGAAATGATTGGCGTCCAGAATTTTTTTTGCTTTTTCCAAAGACAGAGTATCTTCGCTCACTTCGTTCCAGGGAAGCGATGTGAGCCAGTCAAGATACCTGGCGACTTGATCGTATTCCTGGGAATATCCTTGGGAAGTAGATGCCCTGAGCAGTCTTTCGATTAATGCTTCTGCTCTTTTCTGCAAATCAGGTGGAAGATTCCTTTTTTTAAGTTTTTCCTCAAGTAGAGAAATATCGCTAAACTGGGCAGAGGTAGAGTTCACTTTAGCTTAATTAAACCAGAAAAAGATTGAGGCTTCAAAAGAAACCTAACCTGGTCTATGGCCTGAAGTTTTGATTTAGCATTATCATTGTCCAAAATCAATGCAACCATTTCTTCTGAAACAGGTACGTTTATGGGGGCTTTGTAGAATAATTCGAAAACTGCATCTTGTGCATTTTGTGGAAACAGGTTGTCTTTGGTTTTTTGGGATTCCAGCATTTTTTGGGCAGCTTCTTTTGATGAGGCAAAATATGATTTTTCTCCGTCATCGAAAAAAGTGAAGATCTTTTCTTCTTCATGGGCTTTAAATTTAAGCAAATGAAAAGTCCCTTCTTCGGAATCTTCTTTTTTATAGCTTTCGTCCGGTTCACTTTTGATAAGATTTGAAAGCTCCTCATAATTTGGTACTTCTTTCCAATTAAAGACCAGAACCCACTGGGCATTTTCGGAAAAAGCAGTCAGTACTACCGGATAAGACTCGTCAATTTTTGGGAAAAACCAGTCTGTAAGCTCTCTTGGAAGTTTTGAATTATTTTTAAAAAGAAAAGGTGTTTGAGGAGAATAGATGACGAGGTTTGTGTCACCGGGAAGGTTAATGGGGTCGAATATTTGCGGTGAGATTTGAGGAGATGTGTGTTTACCTGTGAAGGATATTTCTTTCGGGTTTACATCTAGATTACCTTCTGTGGGTAGCGAAAAAGCAAGACGGGCTGACGAGGTTGCATCAAGCTTAAACGTGAACTCCGGAGTAGAATCTTCCGGTAATCCTAATTTTGTAATCAGCTGTGCCATTTCCAGCTGATCTTTTTTAGTTAAAGCGAATGTAAGCAGAAACTGATCATCTTTTGTAGTGAGTTTGAAAGATGAGGTTTTGGGTTTTAAAAAAAATGCAGAAAAGGTGAGTAATGTTATTGCTGCTATTGCCAGTAGGATTTTCGGCAAATTGCGGGGCATTTTTTAATATCTTTTTGGTCGTCTTCTCTGATCCCTGCGGTCAAACCTGCCTCCGCCACCTCTTCTATCTGGCCCTCTGTCTACCCCGTCTCTTCCTCTGTCGCCCCCAGCCTCAAACTTTTTTTCCACTCCTGCTATTGCCAGGTTAACCCTACCCTGGTCGTCGATTTCCGCGACTTTAACTTTTACGACCTGGCCGATTTTAACAACATCCTCAACTTTTTCGACTCTGTGAGGGGCAAGCCTTGAAATATGAACAAGTCCTTCTTTGCCAGGTAATATTTCTACCATAGCACCGAAGGGTAAAATTCTTTTTACAGGGCCTTCGAATTCCTCACCAACCTGGGCCTCCTTGACAATACCTTCAATCCAGCTGGCTGCTTTGCGGGCGCCGTCTTCTTCGCCGCTTATAGTTATAGTACCTTCATCGTCTACGTCGATAGCAGCGCCTGTTTCACCGATAATCCTGTTAATTGTCCGGCCACCGGAGCCGATTACTTCGCCGATCTTGGACGGGTCGATCTTGACGACTATTACCGTTGGGGCGTGTTTGGATATTGCCGATCGAGATACCGGAATCGTTGAAAGAATTTTGTCGATAATTATTACCCTTGCCTTTTTGGCCTTTTCCAGCGCTTCTTCAATTATTTTTGCCGGGACACCATCAAGCTTGGTATCCATTTGGATTGCCGTAACTCCATTTTTGGTTCCGGCTACTTTGAAATCCATATCACCTTGCGCATCTTCCTGATAAGCGATATCCGTCAAAGTTAGATATTTTGATTTATCTTCTTTTTCTGTAACCAAGCCGATTGAAATACCCGCAACGGGTTCCTTTATCGGCACACCGGCATCCATAAGAGCAAGGGTTGAGCCTGTTGCAGAGGCCATAGACGTCGAACCGGCAGATGAAAGCACTTCGGAAACTATCCTGATTGTGTATGGAAATTCTTCCTGGGAAGGAATTACAGGGACCAAAGCGCGTTCTGCCAGTGCACCGTGGCCTATTTCGCGACGACCCGGTGATCCGAGACGCCTGACCTCACCAACAGAAAAGGGTGGGAAGTTGTAATGATGCATGAATCTTTTGGTCTCTTCCCCTTCCATACTTTCTATTAATTGCTGAAGTGCAGGAGAAGCTAAAGTTACGATTGAAAGAACTTGAGTGTCTCCCCTCTGGAAAAGACCTGTACCGTGGGTCCTTGGAAGTATTCCGACATCCGAAGTTAGTTCACGAAGTTCGTCCGGGGACCTGCCATCTATTCTCTTTTTTGATTTAAGGATTAGGTTCCTAAGATAGTCGGATACCTCTTCGTCCAAAATGTCTGCTAATAACTTTGGTGCAGGGTTATTTTCTTCATTTTCCTTGATAAATTCGGCCTTAAGTTCTTCTAAGGCATCGCCAAACCAGCCTTCGTCGAGCGCTATTTTGGGATCTTCTAGTTCTTTAAGGAGTTTTTTTGTAATAAATTCTTTTACTTGCTTTTCCTTTTCCGGCTCTAGTTTAGTTACAACGTAATCCTGTTTTTGGTTCCCGACACTTTTGGCGAATTCTTCGATAAATTTATTCACTTTTTTACTTTCTTCAATCCCGAATTTTATTGCTGCAGCAACCGATTCTTCCTCGACTTGGTCGGCATTTGCTTCGACCATAACGATTTCATCTTCCCTGACGACCAGAACAAGATCCAGGTTGGAAAATTTCTTCTCGGACTCTGTAGGATTTACAATGAAACCTCCGTTTTGCCTTCCAATTCTTAGCCCGGAAATCGGGCCTTTCCAGGGGATATCGGACGCAGTTAGGGCTGCAGACGTTGCAATAAGAGCGACTATATCCGGATCGTTTTCCTGGTCAACGGAAAGAACGGTAATAATTACCTGAACTTCTGCCAGATAATCGCTCGGGAAAAGCGGCCGTATTGATCGGTCAATCTTACGGGCTGTTAAAACAGCTTCTTCTGTTGGTCTACCTTCCCTTTTAATAAAACGGGAGGTAGAGATTTTTCCGCCAGCATACAATCTTTCTTCGTAATCGACAGCAAGGGGGAAAAAGCTTGCGTTTTCGGCGGCTTTACCGGCGACAACAGTTGATAGGACAACCGTTTCGCCATATTTTGCGATAACGGCCGCATTGGCTTTAGTAGCCAGTTTTCCTGTTTCGAGTGTCAGTGTTTTACCACCAAGGCTTAACTCTTTCTGAATAACTTTACTCATTATTTATTTTTTGAAAGAAGCTGGGGGAGTTAGAAATCGGATAGTCTGAATCAACAAATTGATTCGTACTAGTCAACTTCCAACACCCTGAATCTTCTTTGCCCATTTTATCCTATAACTTATCAAAATGCAAGGATAATTTATTTAGTCAGGTCTAATTTACCGATAATATCTTTTAGCGAAGCGCAAGGATATATTACTTCGCCAGATTGAGTTTGCCTATTATATCCTTATAACGTTCAGGAACTTTACGCATTAAATAATGTAGAAGTCTCCTTCTTTTGTTAATCATGGAAAGTAACCCACGCCTTGAGTGATTATCATGATCGTGAGACTTCAGGTGATCTTTAACGTTGTCTATTCTTTGTGAAAGCAAGGCAACTTGGACTTCCGGAGAACCAGTATCTCCATCGTGAGTTTTAAATTTGTCTATTACCTGCTTTTTTGAATCAGCCATAGGTCCGGGTAGTATAGAGCAGTTTATGATTCGCTGTCAAAAGACTTGGAGCCTTTATAAACCTTTGGCGGTTTTAACCAATCTTCTTCTTTTGATTTTTCGACTTCGACTTCTTCCAGAGGCGTTTCCTCCGGACCTGGCAATTCACCCGGTAAAGTTTGCAGTGTCGTATATTGTTCCTCTTGGGAATATTGTTTTTGTTGAGGGGCAAAATCGGACTCGGTTTTTTGAGCTTTTTTCGCAAAACTGGCCCGTCCTGCACCAAACTTTAAGAGCCATGCCGCTACCTGAAATGTTAAAGGAGAAGTTTGCGCAGGTGAAAATCCACGGGTTGCAAAAGAGAGACCTGTATAAAGATTGTAAGCGATATCTTCATTCAGGGGTAGTGCAAGTTCCTGGATAAGTTGTGTACACATTTCCGAAATCGAAGATACTTGAGTACTACTTATATTCACTTGGGCGAACTTTTGGCTATCCGGTGACTTATTTATGGAAATGATCCATGTTTCCGGGTCAAATATTTGTTCTTGTGCAAATTCTTTTCTCAATTCTTCTTTAGAGGAAAACCCTACAGCGATAACGAAATCCGGTTTTGCCGGCGCATTATCAAATGTAATTTGTTCTTTATTTATCCCAGTTGACCCGGCCAGAGGGTGGACGACGATTTTGAGCTTGTCTTTCTCGAGAAAATATGTGACTTTATCAACAGAGTTGACGGCGTCATTTATTGCAATCACAAAGTTGTCGGTTGATTTTGAACTACTACTTATCTTATCGATGCCGTATAGTTTTTGTGCTTCCTCGACGGTGGGTTCTTTGGCTAAAACGCGGGCGTTTTTACCGATTTTTAAAATTGACAGATAAAGGGCAAGACTTGCAGCTTTATGGTCAAAGTCTGCGTTAAGGGGAGCGCAGACTATGATATTTTCCGCCTTAGTGAGTCTTTCTTGGGTTTTCTGTTTCAGGCTCGGATCCATAACCTATAGGTTTTAACCCAGGGATTCTATTACATCACCTTCGCCAAAGTCAACTTCGGGCGCAAAGACAATTCCGCATTCCTGTCCTGAGGTTACCGATTCAACGTCTTTTTTGAACTTTTTAAGTGAAGCTATCTTTGTCTCAAATTCGGAATTATCTGCTCTTCTCAGAATTATAGTGTCCCCGGTATGAATTTTACCGGAAGTCACGGTTACCCCTGCGATTTCCTTACCGTCCACCGAAAATGTTTGGGAAATTTTGGCCTTCCCTTTAATCTTTGTCTCATATTGGGCAGCTTTGAATCCTTCAACGACATCTTCGATATCGTTTACCAATTCATAAATTACCCGGTAAGTCTTAATTACAATCCCTTCCCTGTCCGCTTGTGCCTTGATTGAACCCGGGATTTTGACATTAAATGCCAAAATAGGGGAACTGGCGACTTTGGCAAAAGTGATATCCGTTGTGGTAACTTCGCCAAGCCCGGATGATACTACTAATACTTTTTCGGGAAGATTATTTAAAACCGCTTCAAGACTGCCCGCAACATCTGCTTTAATAATCACTTTAAAATTGTCCCTAACATCCTGTGATTTGGAAATAATTTCTTCGAGAGTCGCCGATTTTTGCATCCGTTTTTCACCAATCTGGATTACATCACTAACAATGCTGCCTATCGGTAGGACTTTTTTAAAGCCTAAGATTTCAACCGGCTTTGAGGGTTCCGCCTCTTTAACTTGTTTCCCGGAATCGTCGACGAGTGCCCGGACTGTAATTGTTTCCCCGTCTACTTTAATTTTTTGACCAACTTTTAAGGTTCCTTTTTTAACAATAACCGTTGATACTGAACCCCGGTTTTTATCCATAAAAGATTCAACTACTAAAGCTTCCATGGGTTCGTTTGGGAGAAACGGCTCAGGGGCAAGCTGCCAGACTAGTTCGATCATTTCGAGTAGTTCTTTGATGCCCACACCTTTGAGGGCAGCTACTTTAACAAGCGGGACATCTCCTCCATACTCTTCAAGCAGGACATTTTGAACCTGCAGTTCTTTCTTAACCTTTTCTATATTGGAGTTTTCGAGGTCTGTTTTAGTCGCGGCTACAATAATCGGCCTTTTGGCTTTGTGGATATGCCTTATTGCTTCTGTTGTTTGAGGTTTTACTCCTTCTGTTGCAGCTACCACCAAAATTACGACGTCGGCAGCTTCTGCCCCACGTGAACGCATTTCTTCAAATGCCGCATGTCCAGGAGTATCGATAAAAGTTATTTTTTTGCCTTCGAAGTTGACTTGGTAGGCACCAATATGCTGGGTGATGCCGCCATGCTCCCCGGCAACTACGTTTGTTTTACGGATTGCGTCGAGAAGCGTTGTTTTGCCGTGGTCAACATGGCCCATGATAGTAACAATCGGCGGTCGTATATTTTTTTTGTCCATTTATAAAGCTCCCTTTCTATTTGAAAATGTGCTTTCACTTTTCGTCCTGGTCGCCTTTTTCGGGTTCGTCAGGCTTGGTTTCAGGTTCGGTAGTAATTTCTTCCGACTCAGGTGAATCTTCACCGGTAAGAATAGGTTCTTTTCCCTTTTTGGATTTGGCAGACTTTTTTTCTTGACGGGAAGATTTTGTTTTTAGGGTTTCCCCGTCTTTTGCTTCTGCTTTTTCTTCGGATTCTTCATTGACAGTTTCGACTTCTGCCCGTTCAGGGACAATTCGGCTTTGGTTATCTTTTTGGACTTGAACTTGAGATTGATCGGTGGGTTTTGTTTCTTGAGTACCTTTCTCTTTTTTATCCTCGCCACTTGCCTTAACGTCCTCTTCAGGAATTACTCCCAGTACCCTTTTTGCTTCCTCCTGGGCAGCTTTTTCTTTTGCTTCAACTTCTTTTGGTGACCCGCTTTTTCCGCGAATGTCGATGCGGTAACCTGTAAGTTTTGCCGCCAGTCTTACATTCTGACCGTCTTTCCCGATTGCCAAAGAAAGCTGTTCGTCCGGCGCAGTAACTTCGGCTGTTTTTTCTTCCTCATCAATTTTTACGGAAAGTTCTTTTGCCGGAGAAAGGGCAGCCTTAATAAACTCAACTGGGTCTTCCTGATAAGCAATGACATCTATTTTTTCATCACCGAGTTCGTTAATTACCGCCTGGACCCTGACACCTCTTTGCCCGACACAGGAACCAACCGGATCAACACCCATTTGGCTTGAGCTAACCGCAATTTTTGACCTGGAACCTGCTTCCCTGGCAATTGTTTTGACTTCGACCGCATTCGAAGCAATTTCCGGAACTTCCTGCTTAAACAAGCCCTCCAGTAAACCGTTTGCTGCACGTGACACGATAATTTCTTCTCCACGTGTGCCTTCTTTGATACCAACCACGTAAAATTTCGCGCGTTGGTTAACATAATATTTCTCGTTGTGGGCCTGCTCCGGCGGGGGCATGATTGCCTCGGCTTTTCCTAAATTGACCGTAATTATCGGTCCGGAAATCCTCTGGACAATACCGGATACAACCGTGCCTATTTTGGATGAATATTCCGCTAAAATAGCGTTTTTTTCCGCTTCACGGATTTTTTGAAGAATTACCTGTTTGGCGGTTTGGGCGGCAATTCTTCCAAAGCCACCCGGGGTGACATTTTTACCGTCTTTTGTAAGAGCAACTTCTCCGCTATTTGCATCCAGATTTACTTCAATGTCTTCCGGTTCGCCATAATCTTTGCGGTAGGCTGCCAAAATTGCCTGTTTTATGGAGTCGATTACCACTTCCGGCTCAACTCCCCTTTCGGAGCAAACCTGGTTCAGTGCCGATGCGAATTCCGTTCTTGCTTGTATTGCCATTTTTAAAAAATTTCCTTTTTCTTAAATACAATAATTAAAGCTTTGCTGATATAACATTCCACTTTATTCAAAAAAAGGCGCATTCGCGCCTAATCCCTCGTAACCTAAACTAAAATGCATGCAGATTCTAGCAAAAGAAAGGGCATGAGTCAATTAAACAAGGGGTAGATTATTTTGTTTTTTTGTGCAATCAAGTACCAAACAATAAGAGCGGGCACAATATAGGGCAAAACTCCGTAAAAAGTATCGCTTACTGAATGCGATTTCGAATCAACGATTAAAAAGATTTAAACGTTTCTTGCTTCGATTTTTTCGATCCGTTTTTCCAAATCCTGAAGAGATGCCATTTTGGATTACGGGTAAAGTATATCAAAGCTCAGGCTTTGGGGATGTCAAATTAGATCCTGAATCAAGCCTTCGAGGCCGTGAGCCCTCAGGCCGAATCGGTTCAGGATGACCAAGGGGTGATTTAAGAAATTTCTTCGAGTTCTTCCAACAACCTTTTTTGTTCGCGGTTTAATTTATTCGGAATGGTCACACGGATTATTACGTAGTGGTCGCCGCGGGAGTGCGAGTGGACTTTTGGAACCCCCTTTGCGCGGAGACGGATTTGCGTACCCGGTTGGGTGCCGGAGGGGATTTTAATTTTAACCGGTCCGTCGATAGTTCTGATTTCGGTGACTGCGCCAAGGGCTGCCTGGGAATATGAAATTTCCTTTTCGGTAACGATATCCTGCCCTCGCCTTACAAACCTGGGGTCGTTTTTAACTTCACAAACTATTATGTATTCGGAAAAGCGGATTTCGGTACCACTGTCGACACCTGCGGGAATTTTGATCTTTTGTTTTTTACCGTTTATTTCGACTTCTTTTTCTGTTCCATGTACTGCATCTGTAAAATCCAACTGAAGTACGTAGCGGGGAAGCCGTTGGGCGCGACCGAAGGGAGACCTTTCACCAAAAACCATTTCGAATATATCGAAAGGGTCAGCAAAACCGCCAAAATCCCCAAAATCCTGTCCGCCTTGTTGCCCCCCTCCCGAAGACCAGGTATACGTGCGGAACCCACCCTGACCACCGAACGGACCACCTGCTTGTGCTCCACCAAATCCTCCAGCACCTGGTTCAAAAGCGGAATGGCCATATTGGTCGTAAGCACCCTTTTTCTGAGGGTCGGAAAGAACCTGATACGCTTCGTTTATTTCTTTGAAGGTTTTTTCGGCGTTCGGAGATTTATCTACATCCGGGTGGTGTTTCCGCGCCAAATTGCGGTAGGCTTTTTTTAATTCCTCCGCGTTAGCGTTTTTTGAAACACCAAGTACCTCGTAATAGTCTTTTTTGGTTGACATATTGATCTTTAATTATGTTTGGATTTCTTCTCTAACCTTTCGCTTGGCAATTGCACGTTGGGCGGTATAATTCTTGGGAGTAACAGAAATTTGTTCAATGAAATCGTCCGGCATCTGAACTTTTTCCAGCGGTAA
The DNA here is from genome assembly GCA_016198325.1 of Candidatus Curtissbacteria bacterium. Taxonomy (GTDB): domain Bacteria; phylum Patescibacteriota; class Microgenomatia; order Curtissbacterales; family GWA2-41-24; genus JACQIV01. The sequence continues at coordinate 16,203 of JACQIV010000002.1, read as the reverse complement.
AGTTATACCCCATTTTGCCACCCAACCCTTAAGCCTAACTGCTGCGGGATGAGGGTCATTTTTTAACATATCTATCATAAAAAGGATAGCCGATTGATTCCGTTTAGTGGGTTTGAATTCCTGATCTTTTGGGAATATATCGTTTTCTCTTCTTATTTGTTTCATCCAAGCGGAACGTACTTTCCAAACTTTTTCAAGTGTTTCTTTATCGATTTGGGGTAGGTCCTGTTCTTCCTTGAGGCGCAAAAGCGTTAGTGTATCTGCAGTTGCGAATAATTCCGGCTGATGTGTAAGCCAATTGCTAAGGGCCAGGTCTGCGATTAGGCGAAAGTCATTATAAGAAAGGCTGGTCTTGGTATTGCGGATTTCAGCGTTCCGGATGATGCTATGTTCCTGTCCTCTTCCATCCACTTTTACTCCTTTACTACTTCTCCTTCTTGAACCTCTTCCGAATCCTGAGGTTTTTCGTCGGCCTTTTGGGTTTCTTCTTCGCTTTCCTTTTTTTCCTGACTTTCTACCGGACCTTCATTTTGCCCATACATTGCCGATCCAATTTTAGAAAGTACCGCTGACAGGTCTTCGGTTTTTTGTTTAACTTCGTCGAGCGGTGCAGATGACATGATTTCTTTTAATGCTTTTATTTTTTCTTCGACTTCCGTTTTTACTTCTGCCGGGACTTTGTCACCGGCATCTTTGAGAGCTTTTTCCGCCTGATATGCAAGGCCGTCTGCTTTATTCCTTACTTCGATTTCTTCCTTTTTGGCTTCGTCTTCCTTGGCGTTTGCTTCCGCCTCCTTGGTCATCCTTTCGATTTCGTCTTTTGTGAGGCCGGTTGAGCCGGTTATTTTAATCGTTTGTTCCTTGCCGGTTGCCTTGTCCTTGGCTTTGACGGAAAGAATTCCGGACGCATCCAAATCAAAGGTGACTTCGACCTGTGGAATCCCCCGTGGAGCGGGCGGAATTCCGTCGAGAATAAACCGACCCAAAGATTTGTTGTCGGAGGCCATTGGCCTTTCTCCCTGAAGAACGTTAATTTCAACGGAAGTCTGATTGTCGGCAGCTGTTGAGAAGACTTCGGTTTTTGAAGTCGGGATAGTAGTATTTCTGGTAATTAATGGCGTAGAAACCCCGCCCAGCGTTTCGATTCCGAGAGTTAGGGGAGTGACGTCCAAAAGGACCATTTCTTTCATTTCACCGGTTAATACCGCACCTTGGACCGCTGCCCCGATTGCGACAACTTCGTCCGGATTGATTCCTTTGTGAGGCTCTTTTCCAAAAAATTCCTGGACTTTTTGCTGCACCATGGGCATCCTTGTCATCCCACCTACCAGGATGATTTCGTCTACATCCTTGGCAGTGATTTTGGAATCTTTAAGGCATGCTTTAACCGGTTCAAAAGTTTTTTCGACAAGCTCGCCTACCAATGATTCGAGTTTTGCGCGTGTCAGCTTTGTGGAAAGATGTTTAGGGCCTGCTGAATCCGCAGTAAGATAGGGGATCGAAATTTCGGTTTCCGTGGTAGTTGAAAGTTCGATCTTGGCTTTTTCCGCAGCATCCCTTAGGCGCTGGAGGGCTTGTCTATCCTTTGAAATATCCATCCCGCTTTCCTTTTTAAATTCTTCCATGAGATATTCAACGATTTTGGAATCAAAATCGTCTCCGCCAAGGTGGGTGTCACCATTAGTTGCTTTAACTTCGAAAACACCTTCACCAAGTTCGAGAACCGAAATATCAAAAGTTCCTCCACCAAGATCGTAGACGGCAATAGTGTGGGCGTGGGATTTTTCGAGACCGTAAGCAAGAGCGGCTGCTGTCGGTTCGTTGATAATCCTTTCGACTTTGAGCCCGGCAATTTCGCCTGCTTGTTTGGTTGCCTGCCTCTGGGCATCATCAAAGTAGGCAGGCACTGTGATGACCGCTTTTTCGACTTTTTCGCCAAGGTAAGCCTCTGCATCTGCCTTCATTTTGCCAAGAACCATTGCCGAAATCTCCTGCGGAGTGTAATCCTTACCTTCGACGTTAACAACGGCCATACCCTCGCGACCGGATTTAATTTCGTAGGGGAGCCATTTGGCATCGCGTTCGACTTCTTTATCTCTGAACTTTCTGCCCATTAACCTTTTAACGGAAAAAATGGTGGTTTTGGGGTTTACAACCATTTGCCTTTTGGCAACATCACCGACGATGTGCTTTTGCGGGTCAACAACAGACGGTATGATGTTTCTGCCTTCTGCCGAGTGGATAACTTTCGGTTTACCGCCTTCGACAACGGCAACTACCGAATTTGTTGTTCCTAAATCTATTCCTATGACTTTTGACATATTTGTTCGCTAAACGCAAATAGACTAACGCTAAACTTAGGCGTCTGCTCCAACCTCCTTGATATCTTGTAACTCTTCCATTGTATTTTCCGACTTGGTGGAACTTGCTTTGGTGACAACTACTTTTGCCGGCCTTAGCACCTTACCATTTATTTTATAACCTTTACTTAAAACCTTGACAACTTTTCCTTCGTCTTCGCCTTCAACAGCTTCTATTGCTTCATGGAGTTTCGGGTCGAAATTCTGACCTTCGGCTGTTACTTCTTCAACACCTTCTTTTGCAAGTACGTCTTTAAACTGGGTGATAACCATTGCGAGTCCTTCGTCTTTGATATGACTTTGGGCCGCTTCCAAATTGTCCAGAACCGGAAGAAATTTTTCCACAACTATCGCCGTATAAAGTACCGAGAGTAGTTTCTTTTCTTCTTCGACCCGCCTTTCCAGGTTCTGATAATCTGCAAGAGCTCTTTTGAGCTGGTCTTCCAAATTAATTAAATTGTCGTCCTTTTTCTTTTTAGCCATATTAGAACTCCGAAAGAATCTGCGAAAAGTATCTCATTGTCGGTATGACGGTTTGATAATTAAGTCTACAAGGCCCAATTACACCCAGCATCCCAAAGTGGCTCGGTGATCGGTAGCGTGAAACTACAAAACCACAAGCTTCAAGAAAGGGCATGTTTAGTTCCTCGCCGAATAGAATTTTTACCTGTTCTTCCGGGGAAAGGAAGCCGAAGATTTGGTTAAGTATTTCTACGCGATCGACCATAGAGAGAATAGTCCTGGTTATATCGATATCATAGAACTCCGGAATATCAAGAAGGTTAGCCATTCCGGATGCATAGACATTGCCGTCTTCGTCGGACGCAACAGCAAGAGAATGTGTTTGGCTTGCCAAAGCTTGTGATGCGTGCCTGAGTAGTTTGTCGAACTTTTCTTTTTCCTGCCCAAGTTCTTCCTTGATAGCAACTTCGTCTTTTAAGGAGAGAGCCCTTTCTTCCATGAGTTGATCGACATAGAACTTAAGACCCATTGAAGTCGGGATTCTGCCGGCCGATGTGTGGGGTTGTTTAAGGTATCCAAGGGCCGTTAATTTGACCATTTCGTTTCGGATAGTTGCGGGAGAAACACCGAGTGCGGCTCCTTTTTCAATAGTCTCGGAGCCGACTGCGTCGCCGGTTTCGATATATTTTTCAATTATTGCGCGAAGCAAGTTTTTTTGTCTTTCGGATAAATCCATGGTTGTATTAACAACTAACTAATTTGAACTAATCATTACGAATTTGAACGGATAGTTTGCATTCTGAATTTAGTGCAGAATCTTTAATAAACCAAATTAATCTCATTTGTTAGATCCTGAATCAAGTTCAGGATTGACAATGAAATCCGGAACTAGCAGACAATGTATCATGAGTGCTAATAGTTGTCAAGAGGGTTTGCGGAAGCTAGTGATCCTTTCTAAGAAGGCCAATAACTTTTATATGGTAATTTATTTGGCTTTTTCTTCCGCAGCTTTCGCTTTTTCCTCAATTATAGGGACAATTACCCTTTTTAAAGAACCTCCGTGTTGAGGGAATTTTGGCGTTTTTAGCCTTTCGCGATTAACTTTACCAATGGGTACGTTCGTGAAATCAAAATCATCTTCAAAGTCCCTAAGGTTTTTATCAAACAGCTTTCGTTCTGTCATAGCGCGAAATTATACAACTTTTAGGCAAAATTTAGCGAGTTGATTGTTCGAGTGTTTGGTATTCCGGATCAGCTTCTAATGCATCGAAGTCGACTCCTCGTCCCGGTACATTGTGCTTGACCATAACAGCGAGTAGTCTTCGCTCTTTTTTTATTACCTCATCAATTTCTTCTTTATGCTTTTGATAATACACTTGTGAAGTATCAAAATGTGCCGGGGATAAATGCGGGTAACCTTCTATAAATTCTCTTCTGGCTTCTTTAATATTACCTATTACATTTGCCCTACTAATAATTTGATGGATGAGAAATTGCGTCCCCTCAAACACTGCTTGCCCATTCTCATTTCTGACTATTTTAGTTGATCGCTCGGTCTTTCTTTCTGACACCACACTTATTAAAGCATTTCTTGTCAAATTTGCGTTTTTAGATTTTAAGGACAGCTAGAAACGCTTCTTGGGGGATATCTACGTTGCCGAAGCGTTTCATGCGTTTTTTACCCTTTTTCTGTTTTTCGAGAAGCTTCATTTTGCGGGTAACGTCTCCACCGTATAGTTTTGCGGTGACGTCTTTGCGGTAGGCAGGGATTGTTTCTCGCGCCAAAATTTTGCCCCCCACTTTCGCTGAAGCTACGGTGGGCGAGCCTACTCCGCCTTTAATTTTCTGATAGTTTATAACTGCCTGGACGGGAATCGGGATATTCTGGCGTGGAATAATTTCTTTTAGTTTTTCGACCAGTTTCCTGCCGAAATCTTCCGCTTTTTGTGTTGGAACGACCTGGGCAAGACCCTCGACCGGTTCGTAATTAACCAAGATGTCGAGTTTAACCAGTTTGGCTTCTTTGTAGTCGGTTACCTCAAAGTCGAAGGAGGCGTAGCCCGAAGTTTGAGATTTAAGGTCGTCGTAAAATCCAATTAAGATTTCGAGAAGAGGCATGTTTGCTTCGATTTTTGTCGAAGCACCGATGTTTTCAAAGTTTTCTATTTGTCCCCTCTTTTCGTAAACCATATTTGTAACGACTCCGTAATATTTTTGGGGTGCAAAAATGGTCACTTTTGCCCACGGTTCTTTTACGATTTCCGCATTTCCCGTAAATTCCGAAGGTTTATTAATTTGTTTTCCGTCGATTATGAAATTAACAGATGGTGATGTAACTACAATATCGAGGTTGTGTTCTCTTTCTAACCTTTCCTGGGTGATTTGGGCATGAAGAAGTCCGAGGAATCCAACGCGTAAGCCCTGGCCTAGGCTGATTGAGGATTCAGGGGTGAACGTTAGAGCAGCATCATTCAACTTGAGTTTTTCAAAGCCCTCTTTTAATTTGGAAAAGTCGGCAGAATCTGCTGGGAAGAATGAAAGAAAGACAACCGGTTTTGCTTCCTGGTAGCCGGGAAGCAGTGGTGCCGGGTTATTAGAAAGTGTGACCGTATCCCCGACTTTGACTTTTGACAAATTCTTGAGATTGGTGACAATAAATCCGATTTCCCCCCTGGTAAGTTTTTCGACATATTCCGGTTTTGGGGTTAAAAAACCGAGTTGTAGAATTTCGGTTGCTGTATCCGTCGCGACAAGTTTGATTTTGTCACCGGATTTTATTTCCCCGGCAAAGAGCCTAATGGAGGCTATTACTCCCTTGTACGGGTCAAGGGAGGAATCGAAAATTAGAGCCTGCAATGCAGATTCTGAATAGGAGGGCTTATTCGTAGAAAAGCTGTGCTTATTTTCCGAGGACTCAAAATTGAGTTCAGAATGACGAAAGGTGGGTGGAGGGATTTTTTTAACGATTTCTTCCAGCAGTAAGCCGACACCTTCGCCCGTTTTTGCTGAAACTTTGATGATTTCATTTTCCAAAAAGCCAAGTTCCATTAGCTCATTTGAGGTTTTTTTGACGTCTGAGGCGGGCATATCTATTTTATTTATTACGGGTATAAGGTGAAGCCCAGCGTTGACAGCCAAGTTAAAGTTAGAGAGCGTTTGGGCTTGTAGGCCCTGGGTAGCATCGACAACCAGAAGAGCTCCTTCGACTGACGCAAGAGACCTTGAGACTTCATAGGAAAAATCGACGTGGCCGGGGGTATCGAGAAGGTTAAAAGTGTATACAATGCCATGCGGTCCTCGTCCTTCGGACTGCGGGCCTAAAAGTGTAGAGTAAGTATATTTTAGGCGGATTGCCTTCAGTTTGATGGTTATGCCGTGTTCGCGTTCCAGTTCAAGGCTGTCCAGAAGCTGTTCCCGGTGACCTTTTTCAACAGCACCACATAGTTCCATAATGCGATCGGCAAGTGTTGATTTACCGTGGTCAATATGGGCAATAATGGCAAAATTCCTAATGTTCATGGAAGCACAGTTTATCAGAAAAGTCAGATTTTTTGCTGGGCGTCGACAGAAGCGGATGCCGATTCGAAGATTTTTCTCGGCCATTTGATGACTCTTTTTATAAATGCGGCAAAAATATAGACTTGTTCTACTTTGAATATCCAGGAAAGGGAGAAGTAAACAAATAAACCGACAGAAGTTGCAACCGAGGTCAGAAAGATTAAACCAACAGTTTTGGTGGTATCGAATACCAATTGATCGAGAAATTTCATCGGAATATAGAGGGAGAATGCCGTGACAATACTGATTGCACCCATTTTAATAATTGGCAGGATAAATTCCTTCTTTTCGAAATGAACCCTTTTGTCGAGGATATATAGCATTAAAAGAGCATTTACGATTGACCCTACTGAATAAGAAAGGGCAAGGTAGATTAGCGACAGATTAAGAACCAGAATAAACAGAACACTGAGCGTTACATTAATAAAAACGCTTACAATGTTTATTTTTACCGGAGTCATACTGTCTTTGATCGCATGAAACCCGCGCAGCAGAAGCAGGCCTGATGCCTGAGCAGCAATACCAATTGAGAAAGCAATTAGTACCCTACCTGTTAAAACGGTAGTTTCCCAGGGGAATTCGCGGGCGCCGAATACCAGACGAACAACAGGGATCCTTAGAATCGCAAGGATCGCGGCAAATGGCAGAATTAAAAAAAGGATTTGATGAAAAGATTCCCGGAAAAGAGTCCTGAACTGGTCCATCTTCTGAGCATGGATCCTCAGAGATAAGGAGGGTAAAGCGGCCTGGGCAATACTTCCGGCAAAAAGTGAGATTGGTACCAGTTGCAGAACTTGAGCAAAGTTAAAGGCGACAATAGAACCGACAGCGGCAATAGATGCAAGGGCAACATTGATAAGATCGGCAATCCTAATAATTCCAAGCCCGAGCATTCTGGGCCACATGAGGGCAAAGGTTTCCCGGACATCTTGGTCTTTAATGTTGAAATTGAATTTAAACCTCAGACCTAGGGATCCTACCAAAGGCAATTGAATTAACAGATGCAGCAGCGCGCCAAGTATCATACCTAAAGCAGGGGCGTATATGCCAAATACCGGCGCCAAAAAAATGATTGATAGAATAATTCCGGCATTGTAAAAAATTGAGGCAAGAGCCGGGACTATAAACCTTTGGAAAGACTGCAATATACCTGTTACGAAAATGGAGACGACGAAAAAAGCCTGGGCAAAAATCATAATCCTGAGAAGCCTGGCAATTAAGGGACTGGTTAGGGGATCCTTTGCAATTACACCCGGAGCGATAAACTGGGGCAAGTAAGGTGCTAAAACAAATATCAGTATCGCGAAAACAAGAAATACTACCAGGCCGATACTGATCATAGTGCTTGCAAATTTCCAAGCTCTTTGCATCTCATCGCCATGAAGGTATTTGGAAAAAACCGGAATAAATGCAAGACCGATAGCCCCGAAAATCAGAACCTCGAAAATGGCATCGGGGAGAACTGACGCTGCGATAAAGCTATCCAGTAGCTTGAGGTCGTGCCCAAAATAAGACGCAAGTAATCGGTAGCGGATGAGTCCAAGTGCTCGGGAAAGGGCAACGGAGACTGCGATTACAAAAGCAGCGGACAGGATATCCTCCTGCCTTTTTTTAAGGAAATTTGCCCCGTTTTTAAGTAAATTGATCATAGAAAATGCAGACTTAAATTATTAATAAAATTGGGAGCATACCCAGTTTATGATAGAATATGCAGACTAAAATCCAAAGCTTTAATATCCAGATACCTGAGAAGTTCTTAAAGTTTGGGTAATATTAACTTTATGCCGGTCACAAAACAAGCAATCAAAAAAGTCAGACAAGACAAGAAAAAGACAGCTTTTAACTTAGTCAGGAAGACCGCTTATAAAAAGGCGGTAAAGGCTGCGCGCATTAAACCAACCGCGGCTTCTTTAAGTGCTGCGTTTTCTCTTCTTGATAAAGCAGCCAAAACAAACGTGATTCACAAGAGGAAAGCTTCTAGGCTTAAGTCCAGGTTATCCAAGTTAATTAAATCTCCAAGAACTAAAGCAGCTGCTGTTTAAGGTTGACAACGCCTGTTAAAACCCAGTAACGTAGAGGTTGAGCCTATAAATAAATGACGCTTGCCCGTATTGCTGCCGCAGCATCTTCCATCGTTGGTTTTTTGACTATGGCTACGAGTGCCTTTGCCCAATTTGCGACCGATTCAGCGGTAGTTGATTTAACAGGTACGGGTGGAGGGGCTACCGATAGCGCTTTGCCGGATGCAGGCACCATTCAGATTACTTATATTATTTTTATTGCCGGATTAGTTTTATTCCTGGTTGCGATGATGAGAATGCTTCTTGCATTCCGTGATTCTAATTCATAAAAGCTTCCTGCGGTTTACTTTCGGAACTATCCGATTTTCCTTCTGAATATTTAAAAATTTCACCTTTTATGAAGTTTGAGAGTTTTTGCCAGTCCCCTTCTTTTGGCACAAGCACGGATTGTCCATTGTAATCTGCAGGAGATCCGAATTCTAAAGCTCCGGTTTGAGGGTTTGCATCCAGGACTATCCGCCTCACCGATGTCGAATCGACTTTAGTTGCCAGTTTAGTAAAAAGCGGGATTTCGTCTTCCTGGATGTCGGTATCTATTGATGCACCGAATGTTTTAGCAAGCTCAATAATCTTTTTGGGATTAAGAAGAGTATCCGTGGAAAGAACCTGCTGGCGGAAAGAAAGCAGCACTTTTTGCTGCCGGGCGGACCTGGCAAAGTCGGAACCTTCACCATTTGTTCCATGACGGCTTCTGACGAATTTAAGGGCAGTTTTACCATCCATACGGGAATTGCCCTTTCTGAAGGTTATTGTTTCGTACCGGCAAATGAAGGGGTCATTTTCATCGGTAATTTCGTTAAGAGGAATCGCTGAACCGGTTGCATCTTTGACAACTTCCCGTTTCTGTCCGTCTTTTTCTTCCGTTTCTATCTTTAGACCGCAAAGGTCGTCTTCTTTGCCAACCAGGGGATATTTTGGATCGGAAAATGAATTTTCAACTTCCAGATCCAGTCCTCCAACTAAATCAACCGCTTTCGTAAAACCGCCAAAGTCGATTCTAAACGCGTAGTGAAGTGGAATTGAAAGAAGCCCGCTAATTTGCTCTTTGGCGTTTTCCAATCCTTGTTCATCGTTTTCCTGTCCGTAAGCATAAATATGGTTGACCTTTGCCTGCGTGGTTGGAATCCAGAGGTCACGCGGGATGGAAATAAGCGCGACGTCTTTGCCTTCTTTATCTACCGATGCGATGATTATTGTATCTGTTAAGTCCGGACCGTCATGGCCGACGCCGCCAATACCCAAAAGGAGAATGTTCGTTCTGCCGTCTTCTGATTTCAGGCCAGAGTCTGTGATTAACTGGACAACAGACTGAGGCGCTTCTACAACTTTTTTACCTATTCCAAGCCAAATAAAAATACCTATCGTCGCCGCCAGGAGAATTGAACTTAAGGCAAGAATTTTTAGGATTGGCTTTTTCTTTTTTTCTGCTTTTTCGCTAGATAGGCTTCGCATAAATTATGCGGCATTTTGAACAATCGCGATAAATTTTTTGGGGTCCAGGCTGTTTGATGCCCCTATTAAAACCCCATCAATTAAAGTGGGTTCCAGAAATGATTTAACGTTTTGGGCATCTACCGATCCGCCGTAAAGAATCATGAATTCCCCCTTTTCTTTTAATTTTTTGGCGATGTCTTTAACGTTTGCAGGTGTATCCGGATTTCCGGTGCCAATCGCAAAAACAGGCTCGTAGGCAACGATTTTTACATCTGTCGGTATCTCGTTTTCCACACTTTGGACGCAAAAAATTGGTTCTATTCCTGCCGTTTTGGCATTTTTGACTTTTTGGGAAAGTGTATTTTCGCTTTCATTGAAATTTGCTCTTCTTTCCGAATGGCCGATTATTGAATAAGTACAAAAGTCTTTAATTTGGGTCGCTGCGAATTCGCCTGTGTATGCGCCTTGTTCGAATTTGGAAATATCTTGTGCACTAAGCTGTAAACTTGAATTTATTTTTTTTATTTCAGAATATGTTGATGCTAGAAACGGTGCGGACGGGCAAAAAACAATTGTTCCCGGAAAAGCTGAAGTTTCATTTGAAATTTCCACGAGCCAAGACCGGACTTCCTCCCAGGTTTTATTGGCCTTGTGGTTGGCAACTACAAAAGGGCTTTTACTCATGTTTCTGGAGAATCTTTTGGAAGTTCTCTTTTTGGGTTGCACCAATTATGCGATCAACTTCTTTGCCATCTTTTAAGAAAACATAGGTGGGAATTGACATGACACCGTATTTTGCCGTCATTTCCTGATTTTCGTCGACGTTTATTTTTTCAATTTCAACTTTTCCGGCAAGTTCTTTTTCCAATTCCTCGATGATCGGCTCCATAAATTTGCAGGGGCCACACCAGACGGCCCAAAAATCAATAATTTTAAGCATGACTTTTTGTATTATATCTTGGACTCTTCCCGATTTCGAGTGATTAATCCAAAGGTTGGCTGATATATAATCTATAAAATTCCGAAAACGGCTGATTTCTTTTGCTAAATGAATATTTTAACAAATCTTGATACATACCAGGCTAAAGCTGTTGAAGAAACAGACGGCCCCATTTTAATTCTGGCGGGAGCAGGAAGCGGAAAAACCAGGGTTTTAACGCACAAAATTGCCTACCTGATGGAGAACGGAATAAAAGGTGAAAATATTTTGGCGGTGACTTTTACCAATAAGGCGGCAAATGAAATGAAGGAGCGGGTTAGTAGGTTGATAGAAGGGTTGGATGGTGGGAGTCTAGGTAAGAGCGAAAAACATTCTTCAGAAGTCTCAGCCATGCTTCCTTTCGTGGGTACTTACCATTCTTTCTGCGCAAAATTGCTTAGGGTCGAGGGTAAGTTTGTGGGACTTTCTAGCGGTTATCTGATTTTTGATTCGGATGATTCGCTCACACTTATTAAAAGAATAATGAAACTTTTAAATATAGGCACGAGATTTAAACCGACCTCGATAGCGAACGCAATTTCTTCTGCAAAAGGAGAACTGGTAACGGTATCTGCGTATTCAAATATTAGCCAGACGCCGTTTGGATCAACTGTTTTACAGGTTTATGAAAAATACCAAAAGGAACTTGCCGCGCAGAACGCCTGTGATTTTGACGACCTTTTGATGCAGACTGTAAAGCTTTTTGAAATGTACCCAAACATTCTTTCCAAATACAGCGGGAAGTATAGATATGTGCTGGTCGACGAGTACCAGGACGTCAATACTTCCCAGTACAAATTAACCAAGCAGCTTGCTTCGGCCTATGGAAACCTAACGGTGGTTGGAGATGCTTCGCAGGCTATTTATTCATTTCGCGGCGCGGATTTTCGTAATATCCTTAACTTTGAGCAGGATTTCCCAAGTGCCAAAGTATTTAACCTGGAGAAAAATTACAGATCTACCCAAAACATATTGGATGTTGCCAATTCGATAATTTCAAGGAACAGTTCGCATCCGGTGTTGAAGCTCTGGACGGAAAACGATGAGGGCGAAAAGGTTTCTATCTTTAATGCGAGTAATGAAATTGATGAGGCAAATTTTATTGTCGACAGGGTGATTTCTTCGGGACTTACCTATTCTTCTTTTGCTGTTTTATACAGGACTAATGCGCAGTCTAGAACGGTTGAGGAGGCACTTTTGCACGCCAATATTCCATACAGGATTTATGGGGGGATCCGGTTTTATGAGAGAAAAGAGGTAAAAGATATTTTGGCTTACTTGAGGGTAATTGAAAATCCAAAGGACCGAGTTTCTGCAGCGCGAATCGAAAAGCTTGGAAAAAGAAGGCTGGAGAAATTTAAAGAATTGGTAAAGAAAATCGGGAAGATTGAGAAGGTACATAGGCCGATTGAGTTAATTGATGATATTTTGAATGCGACACAGTATTTGCTTTTGATTGATGATGGAAGCGAACAGGGGTTGCAGAGGGTAGAAAACGTAAAAGAGCTGAAATCCGTTGCCTCGGAATTTGAAAACCTTTCGACTTTTCTGGAGAACGTTGCGCTGATGGAAGGGAAAGTTTCTCCGGATAAATCTTTTGAGGCGGCCGGGCAATTTGTGACGCTTATGACAATCCATGCTGCCAAGGGACTCGAGTTTGATATCGTTTTTGTAATCGGGATGGAGGAGGGGCTGTTTCCACATGCAAGAAGTATGCTTGACCCGCAGCAGATTGAGGAGGAAAGACGGCTGGCATACGTTGCGATGACGAGGGCTCGGCAAAAACTTTATCTTTCGTATGCGTCTCGTCGGCTCTACTTCGGCAGTTTATCCGCAAATATGGTTTCGAGATTTGTGACGGATATACCGGAAGAATTAATTAGCTCAGTTTAGTCTGCTTCGAATACATTAAGTCTTGGCTTTGGCCATTTGTTTGGTTTTGGACAGTTGCCCGGTAGGCAAATGTTTATATTTGCTCTTCTTGACTTTTGGCGCCACCTTTCGTTTTCAATTAAGGCTTGTTTTCCGTGCTTTTCATAATATCGCTGAATTCCTTCAGTGACTTCTTGACCGATTGGAAGTTGTAACGTTTCTTGTTGAACTCTTTCAATCATGATTTTTTATTATTTCGAATTATAATGAGTTAGAAGTTTTTTGCCAAATGAGTATTTAGGCAACGGTTTTTGCGGCGAAGAGATTTTTTGCCGAACTTCGGATAATTCCAACCCCGTATCCTGAAAGGGCCGATTTTGCCAAATTTTTTGCTTTTGACAAGAACTGGCCTGTATTAGTTGAAAAGCCGCGGGAAACTGCAAGATTTGCAAGAGCTGTTGCGTATGCCATATCCGACCCGCATCCATGAGCCTTGTGGTTTGCCATTTCTGCAGCTATGCCACCACCAAGTGAAATTGCTGCAGATTGATACAGCCAGTTTTCAAATGACATCGGGTTAGTCGGCATAGTTATTGTCATCCCAAGCGTATTACCCCTTGCAACCACAGTCATGCTTTGAACTTCCCAACCTAAGGCTTTTGCAACCAGAGCATGCCCAATTTCGTGTTCGGCTGTCTGTTCGACTTTGGCGTCTTCTTCTATTGCTTCGAGCAGGTTTCCGTAGAATTTATTATCCAAAAGCATCACATGCATGTTGCCCTCCGGAAGCGGGCAAAACGGCAGATTGTTTTCCGACCGCAGTTCGGCCAGTTTTTGACGCCTTAAATCAATTTCCAGTTTTTGAACTTCGACAAAATCCAAAGTTCCGATTCGTTCTGGCATGGGATGTATTTTACCAAATTAAAGCTACTTCGGCAATGCTATAGGCCAATAGGAATGGCTTGGTTTGAAATTACTTTACTTTTTCGCTCCACAGATCTTGCAGTCGTTCATATGGGTTGCTGCGATATATACGGCAGAGGCACCCACTAAAATATAAACGACTCTTACTAAGTTGGAAAAAGATCCAAGTACAGTTTCAACTAAATTAAACTGAAAAAGACCGACAAGTCCCCAATTTAATGCACCAATTACAACCAGGGAAAATGTAAGCATATGAAGGGCTTTCATTGAAATAATCACCTCCTTCCTACTTTTTAACAATGGCATAATGTAACCCGGCAGTCAAAAAAGGTTGTTAGAATAGTAAGAGGATGTTTTTAGACCTGCAGAGAAAAATATATTTAAAAATTGCCAAAAAGGAAAAATTTATAAGGTTCCTTTCTAATTTGGTTTATCTGGCAATTGTGGGTTTCTGGCCGGTAGCATATCTTTCGACTGTAGGAATACTGCCTGGTTCTTCTTACCTTTATTCTCTTGGGGTAAAGTTTGGCCAGGGGGCGATAACACTTCTGGGAATAGTGGTAATACCTGGAATTTTAGGCAGGTTCGGGATCGAAATTCCAATAACCCGCACAATTACCTTATTTAGGAGAAGACTGGGAATTCTTGTTTTTTTACTGGGTCTTACCCATTATCTCCTAGTTCGACTGTTATCTATCATTTTAGGATATATAAAGTTTCAAATATTCCCTCCCCTTTTCGAACTTCTTGGAATGTCGACGCTTTCCCTGCTTTTCTTATTATTTTTGACTTCAAATAACAAGAGCGTCAGAAGTCTCGGGAAATGGTGGAAAAGACTTCACAGGTTAATTTATTTAGTGCTTTGGCTTTTGGTTTTCCATACGGGCTTGCAGCGAATAAGTAAGTGGACACTTTTTATCGGACTATTCGCATTGTTGGAAATAATTTCTTTTATCTACTTGAAAATGAAGACGAGGGATAGTTTAGCCGGCGGAGCGCTTCCAACCCAAAGCACCGATAATAAGAAGTGAAAGTCCCCCTCCGAGAATAAAGAGTGTTGGGTTGACCGAACCTGCTGGAGCCAAAGCCGAGCCGGCAGATGAAGCAATATTTTCGGGCAACGCTCCAATTGTAAGTGTGAAAGTAATTGAAGATTCTGATGTAGCAATAGTTATTTCGTTATCGCCCGTAAGTTCCGTTGCGTGTGTGTAGGACCAGTCACCGGAGGAATCTGCTACTACTCCGTTTTTAACCCCTCCAATTGTAATATCAACAGGAACGCCTGCTGTTGTTAGGCCTGAAAAAGTTGGTGTTGTGTCGGAAATCCAAAACTGGGTTGCTCCCTGGATAAAGGTTACGCCGCTTATTGATGAAAGAAGACCGGAGCCGGCAATAACGGTGGACACTGAGCAAAGAGCAAAAGCTGTTGTTAGGGAGGCGACAACAAAAAAATACTTAAGTCTTTTTACGAAGGGGGTAAGCTTATGCAAATTTGTTGCCATGGAACAGTGGTCTAAATTAAGAATACAACTGGTCAGATCAATGGGCAATTGGGCAAGTGGGATGGTGGGATGGTGCGTTAGTACGATAAAATCCTAATTGATGATTGTTAGGGAAGTTAAAGAAAAAGAGAAGACTGATTATAACAAGCTTGTTTCGCATGTGATTCAATCCTGGGAGTGGGGCGAATTCCGGAAAAAAATGGGGGTCGATTTGGTTAGGCTTGGGCATTTTGACGGAAAAAGGATGGTGCTTGCCTACCAGCTGACATTTCATCCTGTTCCTTTTTTCAAAAGCACTATTGGTTACTTTCCTAAAGGGCCGATGCTAAATAAGTTGATGGTTGAGAGTTTATCGAAAGTCGGGGAAGAAAAGAAAGCAGCGTTTATTAAGATCGAACCGAATGTGGAAAAGACAAAAGACAAAAGACTAAAGACTAAAGACAGTATTGGAGAACTGGGGTTGGTGCCGGCTAAGAAATCTCTATTCACCAAATTTAATTTTGTTATCGATTTAACAAAAGATGAACAAGGACTTCTTTCGGCAATGCAACAAAAAACACGGTACAACATCAAAGTTGCTCAAAAAAAGGGCGTTGAAGTTTACGAATCAACAAAAAAAGAGGACTTCGAGGTTTATTTAAAGCTTTATTTTGAAACTACCAGAAGGCAGAAGTACTTTGGACATACGGAAGCCTACCACCGGAAAGTTTGGGAAACTTTGATGCCCGCCGGATTGGCAAGAGTGCTTGTTGCAAAATACCGAAAAAAGCCCTTGGTCGCATGGATGCTTCTGAATTTTAAGGACACTTTGTATTACCCTTATGGGGGGTCTTCGATGGAAAATAGAGAAGTTATGGCTTCAAATTTAATTGCTTGGGAAGCAATTAGGCTGGGCAAAAGAATGGGGCTTAAATTTTTTGATATGTGGGGGGCACTTGAACCGGACGCAAATGAAAAGAATCCATGGTTTGGTTTTCATAGGTTTAAAGCGGGATACGGCCCGGCACATGTTGAGTACATTGGAACTTATG
>JACQIV010000028.1 GCA_016198325.1 Candidatus Curtissbacteria bacterium | reverse complement strand
CACCCCCGAGGTGTGATATTTACTGCTTCTTAATATATTTCAAATTTTTCCAAAAGTTTTTTGTTGCCTTCGATTTGGAATTTGAGAAGGTCGGAATAGATTCCCGGTTTTTGAGCAAGAGCTTGCGGATTGCCTGAGTCCACAATTTTACCCTCATCGACGACCAATATTTTGCTGACATTCTGGATTGTGGAGAAGCGGTGGGCGATAATTATCACAAGTTTATTTTTCATTAAGTTTTCGAGACCTACTTGCACTTCTTTTTCGCTTTTTGCATCCAAAGATGATGTTGCTTCATCCAGTATTAAAATTGGGGCGTCTTTTAGAATTGCACGGGCAATTTGGATTCTTTGTTTCTGGCCCCCTGAAAGCCTGACGCCGCGTTCGCCAATTTCACTATCTAAACCTTTAGAAAGACTTTTAACAAATTCCCATGCGTTTGCTTTTTTTAGCGCTTCGGTGATTTGCCTTTCGGAAAATTTTCCTCTCCCATACGCGACATTTTCTCGGATTGTTGAGGAAAACAGTTCGCTTTCCTGGAAGACAAGGGAAATATTATTCCTTACAAAATTGTGCGAGAGCTTTGAGTATGGTTTACCTGAAATGTAAATTTCACCGGATGCCGGCTCGTAAAACTTACAGATTAGATTTACGATTGTGGTCTTACCGGCTCCGCTTTCTCCGACCAATGCAACCATTTCGCGCGGTGCGATTTTGAAGGAAACTTTATTTAAAACCATTCCGCTTTTTTCATATTTAAAACTGATTTTTCTGAATTCAAGTTCGGGATTTTTAAGTTTTTTTACCTTCTCATCTTTTTTGTAGTGCTCTTTCGCGGGGAGCGAAAGGATCTCAAAGTATTCCTTGGAACCGGCTTCGGCGTTTTGGATATTGGTCAAGATGAAGGACATGGCAAAAAGCGGACGCCTGGCCTGGGCAACTAATTGCAGGATAAGGACGAGCGTTCCAAGCGTTATCACACCCTGAAAAGTCTGATAAAAAGCGACTATATTTATAGCAAGTAATATCAGGATAAGACTAAGGTTCCTGGAGAAGTCGAAAATATGAAAGACATTGCTCTGTTTAGCGTAAATTTTGTTGATTTTGTCAAGGTTTGACGAAACTTGGTTATATTCACCCTTTTCAGAAAGCGAGCTTTTAACAAGTTTAATGTTGCCGATAACCTCCTGGATACGGCCGCGATTGTAATCTTCGATTTGGTTCTTTTCAACCTGACGCTCGCCCCATTTTTTGGCGGAGTAATAAGAGATCGTCAGATAAATCGGGAAAAGGATGAAAGTAAAAGCGGCAATAGGCAGGTTGTAATACGCAAGGACAATAATTGTGAAAATGCTTTGTAAAAAGGTGGGGAGGATAAAGTTGGTGGAGCCGTTTATAAACTGCTGGATAGTGTCGATAGCACGGTTCAGCTGGTTTAGGATTTTGCCCGATATTTCACTGTCAAAATAGCTTTGGGGTAAAGTTAAGACTTTATCGTAAAATTTTTCCGTGAGGAATTTGCGAAGCTTGCCGGAAAAGTGGTCTCCTAGCCTGTTACTGATACCTGAGATGATTATGCCGAGAAGGCTGGTGGTAAAAACCAGAGCGATTAACCTGATTAGTGTTTGCAGGTTGCCGTCCTTGTTTTGGATTTGGGCTACAATTTCATCAACAATAAATTTAGAAAGGATGGGGGCAATAAGCTCCAACGCGGAGCCAGTTAATATCAGAAAGGCAATTATGCCTACTAAGCTCCATAGAGGTTTGGCAATCTTGATGATATTTAAAATATTTTTCATATAGCGCTGATTATATCTTATTCTTTTTTAACCACTTCTGGGGCATAATTAATTAGGTTGGTTTATGAAATACATAATTGCATTTTTGTTAGTGTTGTCTTTATTCGTTTTAGGTATTTTTACATACAAAAGACTTTTCATTAAAACGGAAATAACTCCCAAAATTGAAATGATTAACAATTACAACCGTGACGGAAGGCATCCCTTACCTTTTTCTGATTCTGCAGATTTTTCGCCGTGAAGAGAGCATTTACGATAATTGAATTATTAACAGTTATTACTGTTGTTGGTATTCTTTCCGTCGCAATATTAGTTGCATTAAATCCATTAAAAAGAATTTATAGTTCTAGAGACACAATAAGGAAAAACGACGTTGCGTTTTTATCAAGATCGCTTGACGCATACCTTGTCATTAGTGGCTATTATCCGGTTTCACTTTCAGACTTGGAGACCGAATCAGAATTGAAAACAGTACCGAAAGATCCAAAATATCCTCAATACGAATATGTGTATAGTGTGGATAATGCAAAGGTTCCTCCGGAATACTTAATTTGTGCATATATGGAGTCTGAAGACAGGGCATTCTGTAAAGATTCAGTGGGTGGTAGCAGTTTACTTGCGTTGAACGATCCAGTAATTCCAAGCCCCGGTCTGATTTCCGTTATCAGTTCCGGACCTAATGAGTCTCCGACGCCAGGTCCAATTGAAAATTGGATAACTTGTGCAAGTGAATGGCAGTTTTGTACGTTTTCCGGCACGAAACAGGTTCGGTACGGTGCAAACGACTCCTACGCATACGGTACATATACTAATGGCGTCAACTGTACAAATAGTGTTTTTGGCGACCCGGCTTGGGGTTATACAAAGTATTGTTATTACGATGCCGGTTCTTCCGTATCTTACGCGTCAGGCTATGAAGTGGTTCCGGTCATTTACCTTGCAAGTGATACTAACGTGGGAGACGAGGATTCATACAAAACTCAGGTAAGTGCCAGCTTTAATCAGGTACGAAGTTGGTACGCGAACCAGTTAGGTGGCAAAACTTTTAAGCTCGCTCCGGCAATTCTCTTTAGGAGCAGTAAAACTGACGCCGAGCTTCATTCACAGTTAGGTAACGGCGGCGGAATTTGGTATCAGGGCATAAGGGAAGCGACTGTTGCCAACGGCATGCATCCCTGCGACTCTAAACGGGACTATTACTTTGTGACACCTATGGATAATGTCTGGGGAGGGATGGTGGGTTCCGAAAATCTTGGCTGCAGTTTCGTATTGCCGGGTTCACAATCTATCCCAAGCCAAATGGGTAGATTGCTGGGGGGTATTATCGATCCGAACTGGCCGGAGTGGTGGGCCGACGAAAATAGAGAAGCGCAGGGAGGAGTTGCTCATGAACTCGGCCACGGTTTCGGCGGTGAATGTACAATTGGTAACATTTATCCCGGAGGTGGTTGCAATGGACTGCCCCATTCGTCTGACCCGTCTATCATGTACTCGTGGTGGGATTACGGAACAAGAGGGACCTTTTTTCCCGAAGAGAAGGCAAAAGTATTACAAAGCCCCTTTATTTTTTAGAAACTTTCTAATGAGTATTTAACTTCCAGCCTGAATTAGTGCAGTTTTTTTGTCAGCAGCTTCCTGCCCTCAAAATGTTACAAATCGGCACTTTATCCGTTCTATTTAATAGATTAGAATTGCCCTCATGGATGAAGTTGAAGGTTTAGTTAGGAGGGCGAAAAAAGGTGAAAGGGATGCGTACGGAAAGATCTACGAAATATTTTTGCCGAAAATTTTCCGTTTCGTCTACTACCTCGCCGGGAAGAGGGAACAGGCAGAAGATATCTGTCAAGAAACATTTCTTAAAGCATGGAAGGCCTTGTCCACATTCTCCGAAAGCAGAGGAACTTTTCAGGCCTATCTTTTTAAGATTGCCAGAAATCTAGTTATTGACTGGCAGAGAAAGAAAAAGGAGCAGCCTTTTGTTGCAGGATTCGATGCGCCATCGCATGAAGATCTTAGTGAAGACTTACAGACAAAAGAGAGGGAAGCTATGGTTTGGAAATTGTTAGAGGGTTTAGAGCCTGTCGAAAAACAAATACTAGTGCTGCGATATTTCGAAGATTTTTCGACCGGGGAGGTTGCCCGCGTAATGAAAATGAAGGAAGGTGCGCTCAGGGTTCGAATACACCGAATTATGGCAAAATGCAGGATTGAGCTTGAAATATGAGACGAGAAGAGTTTGAACAAATAAAAAGTATTTACCTGAACATGCAGCCATCTCCTGCGTTGTCAGAGGGCGGCTGGCTTGAACTTGTCGGGAAACTTAATAAAAAACCGAGGCGTTTTTTCCCGATATTTTTCCGCTTGGTTTTGACTTCTTTTGTGATGTTAATATTGGCAGGGGCAGGATTAGTAAAATTATCGCAGGCTTCTGTTCCGGGGGACGCCCTTTACTCCGTAAAAAGACTTTCGGAGGATTTGGTTGTCGAAATTACAGGCGATGTGAAGAAAAAGGTTGAGTTTCGGGCAAACGAGGTCCTAAAAGTTGCAGGCGAAAAAGACGAAGAAACGCTGAAAAAAGCAACAGATGAGTACAAAAAGGCGGTCGAGGAGGCAAGTTCTAAGACGCGAGACGAAGAAAAAGAACAGTTAAAAGAAAACCTGAGGAATCAAGGGATCCGGTTTGAGGAGTCTAAGCGTTCCAACCCGGACCTTTCGGATAAATTGGAAAAAGCAATCGAGGCTGCTAAGAAGGGTTCCGGAGAAATAAAAGGGGATAAAGATCGTAAAGGTAAGGAAGATAAAAAAGGTAATGAAAGTGGTAACGATGGTCATAAAAGTGGTGAGTCGGATTCGGGCGACGACTAGTAATTAACCAAGCGTTGTTTTAATATCTTTATTTGGAGCGTTCGTGATAAGGATAAGGATAAT
Source organism: Candidatus Curtissbacteria bacterium (assembly GCA_016198325.1). Lineage (GTDB taxonomy): Bacteria > Patescibacteriota > Microgenomatia > Curtissbacterales > GWA2-41-24 > JACQIV01. Next base: position 35,654 of record JACQIV010000028.1, on the reverse strand, counting down.
AAATTCTCTGCTTAGACTGCTTGCCTTAACCTTCCTCCTCTTGCCACTGTTTCTTGCAGGGCTGACTTATTCTCCAGGTAATATAAATACAGCCTCACTCCGGAAAACTTTGTCGCTACCCCATGTAATTTCAAATAATGTGCTTGGGGATTCTAAAACTCCGGCTTTGATAAATCCATCCATTGTTCCATCCGTTGTTGATGATAGCTCTAGTCCTGAAGTGGTGGAGACAATTCCGACTCCGTCTGTCTCATCGACAGCTGTTGACAAGAATTCCTATCGGAGCATTCAAGTTCCGGTTGTTGGAGACATAAACGGAGAAGTAAACGAATACAGAAATAAAAACGGAAAAGTGCCTTTAAATATTTCAGATTCGATTTGCTCTATTGCAAATGCCAGGCTTGCCGAAATAAGGAGAGATTTTTCGCACCAGAACTGGAGTGAGCCATTACATGCTTTAGGATTTTCGGCTGGGGCGGAGAATATTGCAATGGGATCCAAAGGTTCGTTTTATGTGGTAAATGTGCAGTGGGCAAAAAGTCCTGGGCATAATGCCAATATGTTAGGAGATTATTCCAACGGTTGTGGTGTATATGACGGTAAATATGCGGCCTTTTTGTTCGCCGGATAGGTTTTTCCAATTAATATAAAAAGGGAATCAGCTTTTTCGTACTCTTTTGGTATTGTCTGTATTGTTCGTACCTTTCCTGCAAATGTCCCTCTTCAATATTTGCTTTTTTATCAAGAATGTACATTAGGGCAAAAAGAAAGACGATAAGTAATGGTTTCGTGATTACAAATGCCATGCAAAAAAGTAGAGTCGCAAAATAAAAAGGATGGCGGACTATTTTGTATGGGCCGGATGTTATTAATTTGTTAGTAGGAGACGGTTTAGCAAACGGGAAAAAAGACTTTTTTCCGAGGGACGCAATAGTTGTTGCAAGGATGCCAGTGGCAGTTAATATAAAAAGTACGGAAAGGGGATTATTTCTTACAAGGCGGATATTTGCAGAAAGTATGATTAACGAAAAGAAGAAAAGTTGCCAGATGACGATTTTCGCATCATGTGACCAGAGTTTTTTTTGATAAATAAAGTTAAGTGTTACAGCTAATGAAAAGGAAAGAATTGCGGAAAGAATAATCGGGGCAATAATGTAAGTTATGTTTGACATTCGGTCTCCTAATCTTACAATAGCAGATGAATTATTCCAAGTCAGTAAAAGGATAAAATATTAGTTCATAATTATTCTATGAGCTTATACGTATAACTATAACGTACTTGTATTAAACGGAGATTATAATCATATATTGACAAATATCCAGGACCTTCCAATATTGGTAATAGTTAAAAATGGGAAGGGAATTGTACGATAGAAATTTTGCAGAAGCTGGGGTTAAAATTAGTCAATGCGGGAGAGTCCTGAAAAATCTAGCCCGGGGTGGTTCGCTAAAATACAAGCGAAATACAACGCCTGGAAGTTAGGTAGCGCATTTTTAATCGAAACCGAATTTGTTCAAAAACTAGGAATAAACGGTTTGCTTATTGATCTTACGACAGTTGCTGCTGAAACTATTTTTAACAGAAGGGAAGGACTGGATGTTTCCGACAAAGAGGAGGAATTAAGTGGAATTGTCGAGAAGCTGGGCAGGGATATTAATAATGCAGACGCGGCACTGGAGATTAAGTCTCAAATGTACCGCATTCTTCAGGCCTTAGTTCTAGAAGGATCTGCCAGAAACACATTTAGATATATGGCAAATGAGGTAAATGCCGGTATTAGCGTTTTAAGGTCTGACGAAAGTTTCAAGTTGGCATCCGATTATTACAGGGAAAATCCTATCAGGGAGTCTATTGACAAAATCGCTGTTAAAAAGTGATTATAAAGGATATGCCCGACGAAATTCCGGTTTCTGATAAGTCTTTTTCCGGACCAAAGCCCGATTACGCTAAAAATATTTTATCTCCCAAGAACATTATTGTTTATTTGGTTGCGGCGGTAATTATTTATGCCGGTGTTTATTATTATTTCTTTGCCAAGAACAAAAAAGCGGAAGTTACGCCGGAACTTGCATCGCCCTTAGTTCAGGCTCCGGCCGGAGAAGGACAGGGTCTTACCGGTAACCAGATGATAGTTGAATTAAAAGCGCAGAATGGATCCGGCCAGGACGGTTTGGTGCTAATTACCGAAGAAAACGGGAAAACAAAAGTGGAATTAAGCACAAACAACACAAATGGTACCCAGCCTGCTCATATCCACGAGGGCGCATGCTCTGCGGCGGGTAAAATAAAGTGGCCACTAAAAAATGTTGTAGACGGTAATTCTTCGTCTTTTATTCCAGTAACGATTGGAGAACTTAAGGCATTCTTGCCGCTTGCAATTAATGTTCATAAGAGTGCGTCCGAAGCTGCAACTTACGTTTCCTGCGGAGACGCAAAGTAGGTTACCTGCCTACAATCGAGTCAATTTTATAACTTGTAACTTATAACGATTTCTACTAATTGCTGTCCCAAAAATGCGAAAGAATTTGCGAGAAAAACTAAATGAAGAAATTATTTGTCGGTGTTGATGGGGGAGCGAGTAAGACGTCCGCCATGTTGCTTGATGGTAGCGGGAAGGTACTTGCCGAGTCATTCTCCGGCGGGTCAAATGCATCGGTGTTTGGATTAAAGAAGTCTTTTGCGAGCATTGAGAATGCAGTTAAGGAGATAACCAAGAATATAAAAAGCGATGCGGAAGTTTTTGGCTGTTTTGCGATTGCCGGTGTTGATACTCAAGGTCAAAAAAAGGACTGGGAGAAGCTTATTAAAAGCAATGTTTATTTTCTGAAATTATTTTCCGATATGCCAATGGTTGTTAACGATACTTTGGCTGCAATGAGATCGGGGACTGGTGAAAAGGACGCAATTGTTGTTATTTCCGGCACCGGTTCGAACTGTCTGGGAAGAAACAAAGCGGGCAAATTCGCAAAAGCGGGAGGGTTGGACTATTTACTGTCGGACGAAGGCAGTGGATATTTTATCGGAAGTTTAATACTTAAGGCGATTATTAAAAGTTTGGACGGAAGAGGCGAAAAAACTGCCCTTTCCGGCTTGTTCCAAAAAGCATTTCGTGTCAAATCGCTTGATGAAATTGTACATCTGGTATATCTAAAACCATGGGGCAAAGTTGAGGTGGCAACAACAGCGAAACTGTTGGAGCAGGCAATAGAAATTAAAGACAACGTTGCTGCAAGAATTGCCGGAAGGGCTGCGTGGGAACTTAATGAAATGATAAAAGCTGTTGCCGTAAAACTGGGTTTCGGGAAGCGGGATAGGTTCACTGTTGTTAAAAGCGGAAGCGTTTTTGAAAATATCTACATTTCAAAACTATTGGATAAGTTGGTAAAAGCGGATTTTGCAAATGCGCTTTGTGTTAGACCGGAAGTTTCAGCTGCACATGGGGCGGCGCAACTGGCGTACGAGGCCTTCAGCTAACCCTCAAAAATTTTTGTAAATATAAGCACGGAAATAATCCCCAAGAGGAAAATTGCGGCTTGTGTAACTTTTTTGCCCTCGATTATTTTTTCGTGAAGATCCGGAATTAAATCGCTTGCGGAAATGTAAATAAAATGTCCGGCGGCAAGTGCTAAAAAGATGGCAATGTTTTTTTCGATAAAATCTGCAAAAAAGTATGCAGAAAGTGCACCGGAAATAGCAGTTAATGCAGACAGAAAGTTATAAATTAACGCCTTAGTTTTTGTCAAACCGTTTGCCAGTAAAACTCCCATATCAGCTATTTCCTGAGGTATTTCATGAGCAGCTACTGCAAAAGAAGTAGTGATACCAAGACTCATATTGGTTAAAAACGCAACCGCAATTGTTACACCGTCTACGAAGTTATGTACTCCGTCACCGACAAGTATCAGAAGGTTTGTCGGTTTTTCCCCGTGGCCGTGATGAAAATGAAACAGCCTAAGAAACCTTTCTGCGAGGAAAAACATTACAAATCCTATCAGGGCAAACAGGAAAATGTTGCTCTCCCCATCCAATTCCTGTGCTTCGGGTAATAGGTCCAAAAATGCTGTGGCGATTAATACACCGGCGGCGAAACTCACCAACCTGTCTGCAAAGACTTCTGTCAGTTGTTTTTTGGCAAGAAGAAAAAAACTTCCAGCGAGTGAACCTATTCCGCCCAAAAAGGTAAATAGCAGAATGTATGCGAGCATCTAATATTTGTACACTTTTGGTTAGTCTTATTGCAAGTGCATTACTTTTACCTTTTTGCGCATCTTGTATAAAATGCAAGTGCATGAAGTCTTTTACGAATTTCCGTTTTTTACTTTTATTACTCTTAATAATTATATTTGGTTTCTTTTTGAGGCTCAAGGATTACGATATGGTTCCTTCGCCATACGAAGATTTTGACGAAGTGCACTACGCGTGGGGAGGGGCTACCTGGTTAAAAGAGGGTACCCCGAGGAGCTGGTCATATCTAAACTCTTATAAAAATTCAACCGAAGTTGAAAGGTTCGGTGTTAAATGGAAGATAGTTTCACCCGTTATTGAAAAACAACCGTTATATTTTTGGTTGTCGGGTGCGAACGTAAATTTACTTCATGGGGGAGAAGTTTTTGATGTCACACACCGTACAATCAGGATTTTGCCTATTCTTCTGGGCATCGTTACTGTATTTCTGACAGGAACCGTCGCCGCACTTGTTTTTGGGAAAAATGTTGGTTTAATCAGTTCCCTCCTTTTTTCTACAAATCCGACAATCGTGTTGGCAAACAGAATGTCGGTGACCGAAAATTTGATCACGCCTCTACTTTTGGGGACACTTCTGACGGTTTTATTATTTTTGAAAAATAAGGTCACATTTAAGATTTCTCTTGTGACGGTTGCGCTGCTCAGTTTTTTGGCAATGCTAACCAAGCAAATTGGCGTAACAGTCGGGCTTGCCGCTGCAACTGTTTATATTGCAAACAAGAAATATTTGGGCGGGGTAATTGCATTTGCGGCAGTTGGTCTTTCTGTCCTTGTCTATGTTCTAATCGGGTATTTGTATGATTTTAGCCTTTGGGCTTCTTTACAAAATGACGTAAAAGTAAAAACCATCGCCGGCTTGCCGGAAGTAATTAACGCTATTTTTGCTTATCCGGGAATAAGCGCCAAAAACAGGTTGTTTTTCGACGGGGGAATGTTAGCATCTATCATTTTATTTGCAACATCTCCCTTTTGGATAAGTGGAGATAAAAAAATAAAAGTTAATGATCCGGTTTTTATATTCTTGGTTTTTCCGTTTATGTATTTAACACTTATGGTTCTTGGTGCAAGCGGGTCCGGGGCTTTTTCCTATTTTAATAAGTACATATACCCGCTCTTTCCGTTCTCTTCAATATTATTAGCAGTATTTATGGCAAAGCTCTGGAAAAGTTTGGGATTTTTTGAAATGCTGTTTCTGATGTTGATTTTAGGATCTACAACTATCCGGTTTGGGTTTTTATTTTTAGGCAGACAATACCATTACTTGTGGCAGTACACATTTTTGCTTGCATTTATGGTTTTTCTCGTCAGTTGGATTTTTGCAAAGTACCGTCGCATAGTTATAACCTTTTACTTCATAATCTTTTTGATGGTGAACGTACTCGTAGTTATGAATCTAATTTGGATTTATCCGGCAGAGACCGAGAGACTTTCGGATCTTCTTAAATTATTTCGCTGACGATAAATCCCAGAGGGCAAGGCCGGTTTCGTTATCGAATCGGCGATTAAGCGTAGTTTCGATTGGGGTAAGGAAAATCTCAATTGTCCCGGCGCAAACTGCTTCTTTGAGATGTCCGCCGTAAGTTTTCCCGTCCTTGTCCGAAATGTTTACATGCAGGTGTAAATATGGCTTGCCGTCTTTTTCGGAAACATTGCCAAGCAGGGAAGTTAACTCCATGGTGTGTTCATATTTTTTGTACAGGTATTCTTTTTTAGAAAGATCATAGTGTCCTATATCCGCCCAAAGTACGGCACCAATACCCATAACTTGTGCTGTTTTGATGCCGTGTTTCTGGCAAAATTTGGTCAGGTTTTCAATAAGTTCTTCTCCTTTTGAAAGCCTGATTAGAATTTGACCGGTTGTTTTATTGAATACCATCACTTGGAAATTTTTTGCAGGACTACGCCCGCTAGGGCCATCATAATAATCCCCAATGTTATAAGGAAATAACTAGGAAGTTCGATGAAATACTTTTCAACACCTTTTATAAACAACGCGAATCCTATTACTCCGAATATTCCGGTTAATATTTGGCTGCTTTGAATTTTACGCGCTGCGGGGTTTTTTCCGAGAATGTTTAATACTTTCTCGACGGTTTTATCTATAATTTTTTGTTCTTCAGTATCCGGCACTAACTAATTATATCCACAAACGGATTAGGATTTGGAGTACAAGCCGATTACTAGCCTTGAGGGTTATAAGGGTGGAGCCACGGGGCTTTTATCAGGAATTCTGATAACCGAGGATCTGTGTCTTCAACGAAAACCCTATCGCTCACATTATCAACTTTGGTTACCTGGTTCCAGGTTTCTGCACGGTGGTAAACATCGTCGAATGTTATTAGGGGTTCCCCTACAATTTTTAAATTTTCCGTATGATAAAATGGCGGTGCTTCGTGCGCAAATTCCTCCGGTTTCAATTCGGAAATGTAAAGGTCGGTTGAATTTTTTGACAAGCTTTTACAACAGTCTGGTTGATTTATAGATAAGGCTCAAGTATACTTTCGACCATGCCGAAAAACACACCTTTAATCGCCGGTGCAATTGCAATAGTAATTGCAATTTTAGTTGGCGGATATTTGGTGATGAATAAAAAATCGCCCTCGACAAGCCAACCTACAACTACTCAGGAGCAGACGGCTGAAGACGAAGGAATCGTTAAAGGTTCGATAAAGAGCCTGCTTTCCGGTGGTAAAAATGTAACGTGTTCTGTTAAATATCCAATGGGGGATTCGGCATACGAAGGTAAGGTTTTTGTAGCAGGAAGTAAGATGAGGGGAGATTTTACAACCGCGGTTGAAGGGAAAACTATGGAAAGCCACATGATTTCGGACGGTACTTATACATATTCATGGGCATCCGGTATGCCGCAGGGAGTAAAAATGAAGATGGACGAGACTCAAACTCAGGCCAGCCCGGTTGCGGGACAATCCCAGCAGTTAGATGTAGAAAAGCAGGTGGACATGAATTGTTCAAATTGGAGCGTTGATAATTCCGTTTTTACACCTCCAGCAGACATTAAATTCATGGATATTGGAGCAATTACGAAACCGGCTTCATCTCCTGCGGCAGGTCAAACACAGCAAAACCAGGGTTCTTCGATTTGCGACCAGATAACAGATCCCCAGGCTAAAGCCGCCTGTTTGGGCGCGGGATATTAAGTACTTCATCCGGAACTCATTGCTTTCAACTTCTTTTTAGTGCTAGTATTTTGGTTAATTACTCTCTTTCGAGATAGGGAGGTGATTAACATAGACAGCATAATTAAATCCCTTGAGGATATTTTTAAAAAGCTACCTCCCTTGCCGGCCAATGCGGTCGCTACACTTTTCAAAATAACTCCGTGGCTTGCAATTATTTTCGGTATTCTTGGACTTATCGGAGCACTGGCGGCTTTTGGAATTTTTACGGTGTTTGCACCTTTTGCCATAGTCGGCAGGTACAGTAATTACGGACTTGGACTAATTTCAACGATCGGACTTGCGGTATCAAGTTTGATGATGATTGTTGCCTTTCCTAGCCTTAAAGCAGGGAAAATGGCTGGTTGGAATCTTTTATTTTGGTCGGAAATTATTAGCATCGGATCGTCTCTTTTAAGCATTTCTGTAGGAACTATTCTGGGAGCGGTAATCGGGCTTTACATATTGTTCCAGATTAAGCCGAAGTATAAGTAGTTGAGTGGTACGAGGACTGTCCTCGTTTAGACTGTTCTTGAAGAGGACAGTCCTCGTTGGGTGTCCCTTTACATTTAGCCTCAACACTGTTATCATTCCCTCTTATGGAACGCCGAAGCGACGCTCCTTTTTTTGTGGAAAGAACACAAGAACAACAAAGACCACAGTTCCATATTGTCAGCCGGAATGACGAATTTCCCGACCCGGCAATCGAGGTCCCAAAGCGAAGGCTTAATGAGTTTCAGGAACAAGGCGTAAGAATAATTAGGGATTTTTTAACTGAAATGGGTCTTATGGATCCGTCCCTTGATGAAGAAAATTATGATGCCACTTTTTTGAAGAAAGATTTTGCTGCATATCACGCAAGAGTAATAGAAGATAACGGCGATGTCAGGCACAAAATTCACAGAGGATTTATCAGTTTTATGTCTTTAAAAACAGTCATGGATTATTGCCATGCCCAGCTTTCTGGAACAATTGAAGTTGTGAAAACGTTGCCGGAAAACCCCGATTTTAAGAAACTGACCAAGAAGCAAAAAAGATTAATCTTCAACAGCGCTTTTTTGGAGGCAAGCCACTGGAGGAAAGTCGACTCTATTCTGCATAAATCTTTCACAGTTCCTGCCGAAAAACTGCTTCGCTTTGAAGTTAAGAAAACAGATCTTAACTCTTTACTCAATAAACTCTATACTTAGCTTATGCGTGGTCTTGCCGGTTTTATAGTGTTGATTATCGGTGTACTAATTTTGGCGGTAGTGATGATCCTGATAACTTCAAAGCTACTTTCAAAAAGCGAAGCGAATAATGCTGTTGACCTTGGAGCAGGTCAAGATATTCCAACCAACCCGCGTGATGTCCAAAATAAAGTTAATGATCTCCAAAACCAGCTTCAACAAAAACAGAACGAAAACTTGGGTGGGGAATAGTTAAAGAGGTTAGAAACGAGTAAAACGAGGACTGTCCTCGTTTAGGGCTTCAACCTAAAAGCGTTGCTGGCTAATAATTTCGTTTATCTTCGTGAACGCCGGTTTGAGTATTTCAATCGACCCCTTGTGTTTTTCGATGAATTGATTAAGCTTTTCTCTCTGCTGGTCGATGGGTGTTTGCGTTTTGATCGTAAAAAATTCAAGAAGTGCGTCCGTATGGTGAGTGTAGAGTTCGGAGTAGTTTTTAAGTGTCTGCGAGAGGATTACTTCTGTTCTTTCCCAAGGAGTGGACTCACTCAATTCCTGTCGGGGACTAACATCACGTCTCGGGCAGTACTTAGAGCTTCTTCCGCGCCTGTTTAAATTTCTTGCGATTCTTTCTGCCATAAATTTATTTACAGCAAAATAAGAGCCTGTGAATTCTATCACGGATTGGCAATAAGGAAAACAACGACGGAACGAGGACTGTCCTCATTTAGACCAGGGGCACGACTCTTCTTGAAGAGGACAGTCCTCGTTAGTTGTACATGGTCGGACCTTGTTGAAAGTGTCCAAGACTTTTTTTGAAGTAAAGGGCTACAAGCTACCAACTACGAATTACCCACTATTTTTGCCGAAGTCCTTATCCTGGTGCTATTATCTTGGAATGATAATTGCCAAAGAAACTCCCTATACCAAAGAAGAAATAAAAAAACTTCAGAAAGAATTCCAAAGTTATATCAAGACTGTAATTGATATAAAAAAAAAGATTTGTTCGGCTGGTGCAAACAGGCATTTTGAATCAAAACAATTATTACTTAAACAAAACTCAAATCAGTCAGATTTATGGGGTGGGGGAATCGATTTGGAAACGAAAATAATTGACTATAATTCGTTTATCAATATTAGGCCTAATGATAACAACACAAGTAATGAAATACAAAGTGATAAAATAAAAAAAGAGTACGAGAGGCTTACAAGATATTTTTTTAAAGAAATAATATGAGTGAAGAACAAATAACGATATCATCCTTGTCAATGGACCTCAAAAGAGTAGCGCTTGCTTTTCGCAATGGGTCGGACAAAACTGCTGAAAGATTCAGGGAAGAAGCATTAAAAAGAATTGAGGAAGTCAAAAAAAATAAACTGCCGGTTTATATTCAAAAGTCCATATTAAATACAAAAAGAATTCTTTTTCAAAAAAATAAAAAGGATATTGCAGAAGATTCTCTTATGTACAGCACCATTTTCCAAAACTACGCCTTAACGTCTGAGGCTTAAGACTGCATACTTTATACTAAATACCGCCTTAACAAATTGCCGAAATCCACATCCCGGTACTATTTCCTCGTTTGCGCTTCGAAATTTTAATGATGGCGTGCTTGCACTCCGAAACTTACTTGATATCCATAGCTTCGTTCGGGACTTTAGTAACTCAGGGTTATGTCATTTGACTTATTAGATTGCACATAGAGAGTGTTTAAATTTTTTTTATAAACCTTGCACACCAGCGTATAATACTTTCACTATGGGTTTAAAAGAAGATATAGAATACCGTCCACCTACGCAACCCCTTCAACCTCCTCCAGATCGTGGAGTTTTCAACGACAGGGAGCTTAAGTTAAGAATTCATGAACAAGCTACAAATCTTTATTCCGAATGTATTGTAAAAACGGGCTTGAGTAATTTAATTAGCGAACTTAAAGACGATGTGATTTATCCATTGCATGCTGACGTAAAACGCACAGAAACAACAAATATTTCCGATTTTTACGAAAAAAATGCAGAAATATTTGCCTATTCCGGAACAACGAAATTTGTCGAGATTTCAGAAACATTAAAATTTAATTACAGAAGAGAAACTCATGCCCCCTACATAAATGGATGGTCTAATAGTGATTTTAACAAGGAGTTGTTTGACAAGTTTTCTGTTTCGCTGTGGTTCCCATTAACGGCAGATTTTAAACAAATAGACTTAAGTAGATTTCAGATAAACCTTCTTTTTATTAAAGGTGTTCGTACAGATGATAGTGTTAGATTTATACCAAATTACACAAATAGTGCGATGCAACCGGAAAATAATATACTCGTTGCAAGAAGAAGTATTTTGTTACCTAATCTTGAATATTTTAATGATGAACACAAAAACATAATCAAAGAAGAACTAATTAGTGCTTATAAGAATCCACTTAAGGGTTGCAATGTAGAAAGAAGGTACAGTTCGCGTCAACCAAGACACGAGATTAGGTATTTGAGATTTAAAAATCCGGAATTAGGAAGTTTACAATTCGGTACGGTAAATAAAAATCTTGTTAATGTATCTGAAATAATTAAAAATGGTGCAGAAGAAAATAGCCAAATATTTGGAAAAATAAATGAAGATAATTATCAAGTCGCAGAAACATCACAAAACGAACTAATGCAAAATGAAGAAGCTGTGGATGCGATGGTCGATGAATGGGAACAAACTTATTTATCTCACGGGGACGCACGTGGTGATATTTCATATTTCGATGGACATAACTACGATGAAGACGGTTGTGAAACTGATAGTCCTTTTTGACTCCCCCGACAAGGTCTCTTCTTTTAAATAAGTTTTTCTTAGGTAGTTGTAATATATAATAATGGGGAAGGAAGGTGGTTTTTGTGGCACATAGCCAGGGAAAACAAAAAAGGGAAATTAGGAAACCAAAGAAAAATAAAAAGTAATAGTTATGAGCGATTATTATAATCCCAAAAGAACACGGAATCTTTTTGACCCTTCATCTAAAGATACCTTCCGTTTAAGCCGCAGTAAAATCGACCTTTATATAAATTGTCCGCGATGTTTTTATTTGGATAGACGCCTTGGAGTAGCTCAACCCCCGGGTTATCCTTTTTCCTTAAATTCCGCAGTAGATAAGTTACTAAAAAAAGAATTTGATATCCACCGCGCAAAAGGTACGGCGCATCCTTTAATGAAACATTATAAAGTGGACGCAATTCCGCTTGCTCACGAAAAAATAGACGAATGGCGCGATTCACTACGTGCCGGCATCACATTCCGAATCGATCACTCAAACGTGATTGTCACAGGCGGGGTAGATGATGTCTGGGTTAATCCAAAAGGGGAGTTTATTATTGTAGATTACAAAGCGACCAGCAAAGAAGATGAAGTAACTCTGGATGCCGAGTGGCAGATAGGGTACAAGCGGCAGATGGAAATTTACCAGTGGTTGTTTGCCAAAAACGGACATAAAGTTAGCGACACGGGGTATTTTGTTTACTGCAACGGACGCGCCGATAAAGAAGCGTTTGACGCAAAACTGGAATTTGATATTAAGGTAATTCCATACGAAGGTAACACCGATTGGGTGGAAGGGGTAATTCTTTCCGCAATCGAATGCCTTAAAAACGATAAACTTCCCAAGCCCGGCGACGATTGCGATTTCTGCAAATACCGCGAAGCTGCTTCCGAAGTTGAATAAAAAGCTTGTTAGAACGAGGACAGTCCTCGTTCAACCGTTTTACACCCGCTGCAATATGTATGTTTCTTTTCACAAGCTCAACTGCTTTACTCTCTAATGTATAATTTTCAGGATGTGCGGGCGAATTGCTTATTGGGGAGAGAGGGACGAAGATTCCAAGTCACAAATCCGGTTAATATCCGGCTATTCTTCCAGAAGTAAAATATTCGAAATTGGAGCCTTGGGACAATCCTAAGGGGTTGATTCAATATTCGTTTTCGGGTAGAATATTCAGAGTTAACAATTAAATAAGTAGAACTTTTTTCGAACAAGTTCGAAAAAAAGAGTGATGCTAGAACTGTTCTTCGCCACCAGGCGAGGGAATAAGCGCGCATAATACTTCCTGCGCAAAATCTACCTTCTACCCGAAACAAATACGGGTAAATCCACTCAAGTAGTGTACTTCGCAGCTGTAATCAAACAGCGATGAAGGGTAGGTTTTAAGCATCCGACAACCCGATCCCCGCGGGAAAGCGGGGCGACGGGTGCCAAGGAAGGGTCTGACTAAAATTTAGGACACCCAAAAAGAGGCTTTTTGCTTTTTGGGGAAATGATTTGTAAATTCTTGGCCTCGTTTGTCGCGAGGCTTTTTTTGTCTATTTCCCCCGTATTTTGACCTTTGGCCGGAGTTTTGGCGCGGAGTTTTAGCACACTCTCTATTTATAAGAGGAAAAATAAATGGAGAGAGAGAAACAAGAAGGAATATTTTTGAAACCTAAGGAATTAGTAGCCCGAGTGGTTTTTAGCGGAATGATGATAGGTACCGTGTTTTATGCGGTGAACGGTTTGATCGAAGCCAGAGGTATGGACAGTTCCAATAATATTACGGCGAGACGGGAGATAAATAATCCGGATCCGGACGATAAAATAATGTTGGCTTTAGACCATAAAGAAGAGCGGTTTGTTCAACCGTCACCGACGCCCTTGACTAAACCTGCCTCAATAGAGACACCCTTAGAACCGGCCCGGGAAATTGCGACCTCCGGCACTATCGAAATGCCTAAAAGTGGCCCGTATTTGTTAAGCGGAAGGATTACCTATTATGGTGTAGACGATGGTTACGGATTGAATGACACTCTTGGTTGTACGGGGGAGGCCTTTGATCCTTATGACCCAACTACGGCGGCAAGACCCAACAGCTCACCATTTAAATGCGGGGATAGGGTACGTGTTTGCGATCACGATTCATGCATCGAGGTAGTAATAAAAGATACCTGTCCAGGCTGTGACGCAAACGGACTGCTAATGGATCTTTCTAAAGGGGCAATAGAAGCATTAACCGGGCAGGCAGCAAGCACAGAGGCGACGCTAGAAGGTCCCCTTGAAGACTAACTTCTGTTTTTTCTAATAATTTTTAATCCGGAGACAATTATTAGCGCACCGGAAAAGATTGAGAGTAAACCAAGGCGGGAAACATTTTTTTGTGGCTGTCCACCGGTTGAAGGAAATTCGAGCGGTTTTTCTGTAGGAACATCCGGAGTTTGTATTTCGACGGATGGGGGAGTTGTTACCGGTGATGCGCCGCATTCTTCGTTTATGGCAATCTGGCTATTTTCCAAGTTTTTTGGCGGCCATACTCCATTATTACGGTCGATATGAGCAGCTCCCGAAAGGATTAAGGCAAAGTTACCCTTGATGGTATTATCGGTTGCTTTTGCCCTGATGCGAGTCAAGAATCCCGAACCGGACACACCCTGAGTAGAAAGATCGGCAACGCTGACGGTGTAACTTCCGCTGGAATCCGGAAGAGAGAGGCTTGCATCAAACTTTGAGTAATCCGGGGCGGTGCCTAAAAGTCCGTTTGTATTTTTTTCCGTAATTATTAAATTTTGCGGCGGATAATCCAGAGTAAAGGAAAAAGCAATCATTTTTGTACTTTCGGGGATATTTTGCGCCGTAATATCGAAATCAACTCCGTCTATGCCATCCTCGTCAGCATCGAGGAGATTATTATTAATAATTTGTGCACATATTTCGCGGGAACCGAGAGATGCGGGTGTATTTGCCGGACTTGCGTCCGGATCCATGTCGAGTGCGAAGCTTTGAGCCTGTTTATCCTCCTGGGCGAAGGTATTGGGATTCTCCCGTATGAAAAAGCCTGACGTTAGAACACCTAAGACAGCTGCAGTTCTGATAAAAGGTCCGACTTTTGATGATTCCTTCTGCATTATTTTGGGATTTTAATCTGGGAAGCTTGGAAATGCAATTGTTTTTGAAAAGAAAGAAAAAAAGTAGATTGTTCCTATATAATCAGCTTCTAAAGTTAAGCTATTCTAAAAAAATATTTAATTTAATCCCCGGTAATAGTCCAGCTTGCTGTTTAGGGAATTTAGTAATGTTTTGGTGAAGTACACCGAAAGCAAAAGTGAGGTAATTATTAAGATTATGGCAACTACACCGACTTTTTTGGAAGTTGGGTTTGGTTGCCTTAAATATTTTATTGCCGGCCATATGGCAAAATACGGCAGGAAAAAACTGAGAAAATAAAGAAAGAATTGTTTTTGAATGCCGGTTGTAAGGGAAGTGTCTTTTACCTTTTTCCCGCATTTAGGGCAAGAGATATCTATTTGCGAAATGATATTTTTGCAATTTGGACAAAGTGTTGGAACTTCTTCCATCTATATTAATTAAATACCAATTCCGGACTTTTTGTTAGCTTTTATCATTTGGCTTGGCTGCTCTATAATTAGTCCGTGCCAGGGAAAAGGCAAAAATCCCAGTATCAAGTTCTTCGGAAAAAATGGCTTGTTAGGCATAAGCAAGCCAAGGCTGCACTTCATCAAAAACACAAGGAGGCACTGGAATTTGTCTCCGATATTTTGCCGGACAAGGAGAAAATTGCCCCGGCTGCAGTTGGGCTTGCAATGCTTGCTTCTTCTTTGCCTGCTTCTAACGCACTGGCTGCTGCTACCAACCAAGTAATTAGGCCAAAAGAGGAGGCAGTGGCAGAGATAGCACCAATTGATAAAAAACAAGCGCTACTGGATGAACTTAAGTCTGCGCTGCCCCAACAGGTTCGCCCGCTGACGGTAGACGAGGAAGGCAAGCTTGATGAAATTTTATCGCGGACTTTTGGGATGGAGGTAAGGCATGAAATTAACGGGTTGCGTTTGAATCGTACGTATGGGGTAATCGGTGCGGAACAGCATTTAATGAGATATCCGGGAGACACGATGGCAACCCATCTAAGTCCTTCAGAAGTTGCCAATAAAATGATCTATTCTTCGGGAATGGCTCCGGGTAGAGGAGCTTGGGGATATTTCACAAGAGCGGGACAGAATATGACTCAAAAAGATGTTGAAAGGGAAAGGTGGTATATAGCCGTCCAGACTTTTTTGGCACCGGAATATAACACGCGCCTTTCCGATTACCGCGGGTTTTTTAAATTCCGCAAGATGCTCCTTGTTAATCCTAAGGCAGGGCAAGCAATAGTTACGGTTATTGGTGATGCCGGGCCTGCCGAGTGGACCGGTAAACACCTTGGAGGGTCTCCGGAAGTAATGTACCACCTTGGTCTGGGAAGCGGCTCGAGAAAAGGGGGAGTATTGTATTTTTTTATAGACGACCCAAGTGATACCATTCCATTAGGACCGGTAAAGCTATGAAGTCGCGACCGAAACATTTTTACAGCCAACTTGTTAGCCTGGAGGATCTTGAAACTGATCTTGGCTTGACAACTGTATCCGGCAGCGAGAAAGAGGAGCTTATGGACCTTGCGCATATTAATTTACACGCGGCAATAATCGATACGATACTTTTCCATCTCACCGATTCTGATAAAAAAAAGTTTTTGGAGCTTATGGCTTTAGGGGAGGACGAAAAAATCTGGGAGCATTTAAATTCCAAAGTTGAAAAAATAGAAGAGAAAATAACAGATACGGCAAAACAGATTAAATCTCAACTAAAGGAAGATATCAAAAAGGTTAAAAGAAATTAAGGTACAAGGTCCGACTCCGGGGACTCGACAGTTGGCCGTCGAGGAACAGGGTCGGACCTTGTTTGAACTGCCCGTTATCCCGCATTCTTGCATGGATGGGATAAACTAGATGTGTGAGCAGAATCCTGATAATAGAAGACGATAAGGCGCTTTTGGATCTATATAAAGAGGAATTCACCTCCGAGGGTTACGAAGTAGTGGGAGAAACGAAGGGTAAATCTGCTCTTGTTACATCCAGGCAATCTAAATTTGATCTTATAATCCTTGATATCATGCTGCCGGGTGATATGAATGGTTTTGAGGCTTTGGAATTTCTCAAGAAGGACGTGCGTACGAAAGATATACCGGTTATTATTCTAACCAACTTGGGAGGGGAAGAAAAAATTGCGTATGACATGGGTGTTGTTGATTACCTGATGAAAGTAGACACCACTCCGGGCCAGTTGGTTCAGAAGGTAAAGAAGCTTTTATCGCAAGGTTCCACCTAATCCTTTTTCACAAAATTTTGTACTTTTAGCCTTAATGAGGTATAGTTTGATCCTATAATATGGACAAACGGGTCTTTATTGCTGCCTTCATTGGTCTTATTTTCATAATTCTTCTTGTGGTTTTTGCAATTAAGTTATTTATTGGGCTTGTTTCACCGGTATCAAGACGGGAGCCGAGCCCCGTAATCATTCCGGTTACCTCTCCGTCTCCGGTTACCAAAAGCGGGACTCCGCCGGTTATTTCGCAAGCGGAAGTGAATGAAAATACAAAGGAATTTTTAATGGAAAACGAGGGGTTTAATTTTACGGTTAAAGAGATGGAGGTTGAGGCATACGATAGAGTGAGGGTGACTTTTAAGGTTAACAGGGGAGAGCACACCTGGACAATAAAGGAGTTCAACGTATCAACCAGGGTTCTTTCGCCCGGTGAGGAGGAAACAATCGAGTTTGTGGCAGACAGACCGGGAAGTTATGAATACTTTTCGTCCGTTGCAGACCAAAGGAATTTGGGTATGCGGGGAAGACTGGTAGTGAGGTAGGGAAGAGGTAAAAAAAATGGACCTGGTTGAATTTGCTACAATTTTCTCATGAATCTTTCCGTTGGACAGTCAGGATGTAAATGAACATTTCCTGGCTGGATATATTCCGTTTGAGATTAAATTTCGTCTACCAAAATTGAGGAAAGAAAGAATAATTTCTGGCAGAGATATGTTTGGAAGGATAGTATCGACTGAGGTTCCGAAGAGAAGATTATTTCCTTAAAAACGAAGACTTTTGCGAATACCTATAAACTCTTGTTTCTTTCCAACTTCTAATGAAAATGACTACTAAATCATATATTGTCCTTTGACAGCTGCCTTCTTTCTTTTCCAGCCTTCTCTCATTGCTTCAATCATGATTTCTCTTAATACCGGGTCTTGCCATAAAGATTTACGAGCTTTACTCATCTTATCTCTTGATTCTGGTGTTCGGGCCATTTCGCGGGCTTCATCTAACTTAACTCGCATTTCCGGTGCGGAATATATTTCACTGAGTATTTCTTTAAGCTTAGCTCTTGTTTCTGGCGAAACAACACGGTTTTGAACAATTCTGCTCATCCGATCTCTATATTCGGGATTTTGCCACATCCTTTTAGTGGCCTCAGTTATCCTAGATCTATATTCGGGATTTTGCCACATCCTTTTAGATGCTGCACTCATTAACCTCCTCGCCTCGTTGGAAGGACTCCTTTCTTCATTTATTGATTTTAATCTTTCGCTTATGGAGTCTCTACGAACATGATCTTGCCAATAAAACGTGCGTGATTTGCTCATTCTTTCTTTTGCACGGTGGTCGAACCTTTTTTTGAATTTAATAACTTTCTCCCTGGGATGTTTTTCTTGTAAATCGGAAGGGAGATTTCTCCAGAGTTCTTCCATGCCTGAGATAATCAGTTGCCTTACACTCTTTCTAGACGTAACTTGGGCTACCTGGACAAGGTCTTCTAAAGTAGCTTGTGAACCATAGTAAATTCCAATTAAATTTCTTCTTCTCGCATCAAGATTTTCGTATAATTTACTTTGTGTTACATCAACAAGAAAGGTAAGTGTTTCAGGATGGGGTCCAGGTATCGCATAACGTCCTCTTTTTCTGACTGGAGGCGATGCAACTTCAATCGATGAAAATCCATTAGTTTGTCGTTCCGTCATGTTAGCCTATAGTATACTATAATTGTGAAATTTTGTCTAGTTTTCAATAAAGGTTACCTGAAACTCGAGATAACATGCTTATTAAAGTATAATTTCCCTCATGTCATCACTTTTCGTGGGGATAGTTGGACTACCGAATGTTGGGAAGTCGACGCTTTTTAATGCCCTTTTAAAAAAACAAGTTGCCGAGGCTAAGAATTATCCGTTTACGACTATTGAGCCAAACGTAGGGGTTGTAGAAGTTCCGGACCCACGGCTTGGTGCATTGAAGGAAACGGTAGAAAAATCCGAAGGGTTGTCTCCGGGGTTTAAGGTAATTCCCGCTATTGTCCGCTTTGTGGATATAGCCGGTTTGGTGAAGGGTGCACATAAAGGAGAGGGTTTGGGAAACCAGTTTTTGTCTCATATCCGGGAAGTAGATGCGATTGTTTTTGTTGTGCGTGATTTTAAAAACCCGGATATTATCCAAACCGGTACTAGCCCGAAAGACGACCTCGAAGTATTAAAAGACGAGCTACTATTGAAAGACTTGGAAACTTTGGAGAAAAGAATTGACAGTTTCAACAGGGAACTTAAAACGGCTACTCAAAATGATCCCCGCAGAAAAATTCTTGAAACGATGGAGGCAGCAAAGAAACTTATCGAAGAAGGCAAGTGGCTTGCTGATGTTATGGAAGCTGATGATTTGGAGAAGATCAAGGAGCTTTCTCTGCTTTCTGCGAAAAAGTATATGGTGGTAGTTAATTCGGATGAAAGTGCCCTGTCGGGACAGGCACAAGGTCCGACCCTGGCGACCGGACAGTCAGCCGTCTACGAACAGGGTCGGACCTTGTTCATAAGCGCAAAGCTGGAAGAGGAGCTTTCAGCTCTTTCCGACGAAGAAGCTGTGGAATACCTCAAAGAAGTTGGACTTGAGGAACCGGGGCTTGTAAGGCTAATTAAAAAAGGTTACGAACTGTTGAATTTGGCTACATATTTAACTGCAGGCCCAAAGGAAGTAAGGGCATGGACAATAAAAGTCGGATCTTTGGCGCCACAAGCTGCGGGGGTAATCCATACGGATTTTGAAAGGGGTTTTATTGCAGCAGACGTAATTGACTGGAGGCAATTTGTTGATCTTGGTGGTTGGAAAGCCGCGCGGGCTGCAGGTAAAGTTTTAACGATAGGGAAAAAGGATGAAGTTTGCGACGGAATGGTTGTGGAGTTTAGGTTTAGTGTATAGGGGAGTAACAAGTAACAAGATACTTGGCTTCTTGTTTTTCCCGGCTTTGATTTGATATTATTTGCTTTGGTTAAGAGGTAGCAGGGTCTTTTTGCTTTCTAATTTTTCCAAAATAGCCAAAGTACCAACTTAGCCCTTTTTATGAATTACGAATTGATGATGGTTGTTAAAGTAGACGAAGCCGAGTCTCTTTTTTCAAAAACGGAGAAAAATATTAAGGAGCTTTCTACCGACCTTAAAGTAACGAGGATGGGTAGGAAAAATCTGGCCTATTCTATTTCCGGGCAGTCGGAAGCGGAATATTTCGTTTTCAATTTCACGGCAGAAGGAGATGCAGTCAATAGAATCGCTTCAAAATTGCGGCTTGAGCAAGAGATGTTGCTAAGGTATCTTATTACAAAAACAAAAGGATCCCAGATTAAGGCAACGGAGGCGCGCAAGGTAACCGTCAAAACTGTAGCAAAGCCCAAAAAGGAAGGGCTGGTAAAGGAAACAAAAGTAGAAGTAAAAACAAAAGTGAAACCTAAAGCAGTAAAAGCTAAAACTGCAACGAAGGCAAAAGTTAAGAAAGGGACAAGATAACAATAAGCAATTGACAAATGACAACTGACAAATAAAATGGCGAGTCGTGCTTCATTAAATAAAGTAATGTTGATTGGGAATCTTACACGTGACCCGGAACTCAGGTACACTCCTTCCGGCGCTGCTGTTTGCTCCTTTACGGTTGCAACTAACAGGGCATATGTTGCCTCCGATGGTAACAAGAAAGAAGAGACGGAATTCACAAGAGTTGTTTCCTGGAATAAGCTTGCCGAACTTTGTTCACAACTTTTATCAAAAGGCAGAAAAGTATATGTGGAAGGAAGACTTTCCACAAGGTCATGGGAATCACCGGATGGCCAGCAAAAATCCATGACAGAAGTTGTCATTGACGATATGAGAATTCTGGATTCAAAGCGGCAATTCGAAGGCGGTTCGGAAGACCATGAAATTCTGGAAACTGCAGCAGCACCTGTGCCGGTTACCGAACCCCAAACAAAAAAAGAAGCAGAGGAAAAAGTAGATGGTGAGACGGGAGAAAAAGAAAAAGATAAAAAGGAAAAATCAGATAAAAAAAAGGAAGAAGAGGAAGAAGATTTGAACCTTGACGACCTTCCTTTTTAAAAAATGCCAATAATTACAAGAAGAAGAAGAATTAGAAAATGCCCGGTTTGCGAAGAGGGGGCAACAATAGATTATAAAGACACGGTGTATCTTCGTAAGTTCACTTCGGAGAGAGGAAAAATTCTTGGGCGTGCCAAAACCGGGGTTTGCGCGAAACACCAGAGGCAACTTACCAGATCGGTAAAGCGCGCCCGGTTCCTTGCTCTTATACCCTTTGTTCAAAGATAATAGAAAGATGGATGAGAAAGCCCACTCTCCTAAAAACCGCAATTATTTCATAAATTTCTTTGTCCAGTTTGCAGTAGTTGCTGTCGTTTTTCTTTTAATCGGTTTTGTTATCGGGCAAAAGAAGATTGAAATCGACAGAAAGAATTTTGTTCCAAAAATTTCCATTACGAACGAACTGCCACCGGCAGGACAAAACGTAGACTTTTCACTTTTCTGGGAAGTATTTAATTCACTACCCCAAAAATACTTTGACAAGCAGGACATTGAAGGGCAAAAATTATTATATGGAGCTATTTCCGGAATGGTCAGGTCGCTTGGGGATCCTTATACCGCCTTTTTCGATCCGAAGCAAAACGAATCAATCCGGGCAGACCTTTCCGGTTCATACGAAGGTGTCGGAATACAAATCGGCTTTAACGACAAAAAAAGGCTTGTTGTTATCACTCCGCTTAAAAGTACACCTGCCGAAAGAGCAGGAGTCAGGCCAAAAGATTTGATATTGAAGATAAGCGACAAGGAAACATTCGACCTTACATTACCGGAAGCAGTGGATCTGATCCGCGGCCCGGCTGGCAGTAAGGTTAAGTTAACACTGCAGCGCGAAAGCGAAGACAAGCCTTATGATGTTGAAGTAGAACGCGTCAAGATAAGCGTAAAATCTGTTGAGGTTGAATATAGACAATCGAAAAAAGGTGAAGTTGCCTATTTCAGAGTTACCAGGTTTGGAGAACAGACAGACAGTGAATGGGACCAGGCAGTTTCGGAAGTTGCTGCAAAAGACGTGAAAGGGATAATTGTTGACATGAGAAATAATCCCGGAGGACTTTTGACATCGTCAATTCACCTGGCTTCCGAATTTTCAAGAGGGACGATTGTAAAACAGGAATCGGCAGACGGAAGCATCAGGTCGCTAGCTAGCGACCATGAGGGCAAGTTTATGAAGACACCGCTTGTTGTACTTGTTAACGGAGGGTCCGCGTCTGCTGCTGAAATATTTGCCGGTGCTATAAAAGATAAGGACAGAGGCAAAATTGTCGGTGAAAAAACTTTTGGCAAAGGATCGGTACAGGATGCAATAGAATTGCCTGGCGGATCCGGGCTTCATATTACAATTGCCCGCTGGTTAACGCCGGATGGTAATTCTATACACGAAAAGGGAATTGAGCCGAACGAGAAGGTGGAGTTGACAAACGAGGACACAAAACAAAATAGAGACCCGCAGCTGGACCGTGCGCTCGAAATTATTTAGTTTTGTTGAATTTTGAAGTATACTGATTTCTAATTAATTGTTATGGCACTGACTGTTCCTGGCGCGGATAAGTTAAAAATTTCCAAGAGCTCAAAACCCCGAAATACCGTAGTACTCGTTATCGTAGCATTGATAGTAGTCGGACTGATAGCAGCAAGCCGCATGTTCAATAAATCCCTGCCGTTTGAAAAAAAAATTCAAACAAATAAAGAAACTGTCCAGACCACTAGGGTTGTCGACGAGGAATCTGTAGTCATCGACGTTGTTGAAAAAGTTTCGCCGTCGGTTGTTTCCGTTGCTGTTGAAAACCAGCAGCTAATCGATCCGTTTTTTGGTCTGCCGACAAACAGGGAAAAGCAGTCCGGAATTGGAACCGGGTTTGTTGTTTCCAAAGACGGGTTGATACTAACCAACAAACATGTAGTTTCGAGTGAAGATGCAAAATATATTGCCATCATAAGGGGAAACAATGGGGACGAAAAAAAACTGCCGATTGTGGATGTTAACCGCGACCCTTTTAACGATCTTGCGCTTGTTAGAGTGGATGCTAGTGATTTAACACCCTTGGAACTTGGCGACTCCGAACACTTGAAGGTAGGCCAAAAAGTGATAGCGATTGGAAATGCTTTAGGAAGATTTGAAAATACGGTTACTACAGGTGTTGTTTCGGGATTGGGTCGTGGAGTTTCACCTGTAGATCCTTCTACCGGAATTGCGGAAAGACTGGACGATCTTGTTCAGACGGACGCTGCTATTAATCCCGGAAATTCCGGTGGGCCGTTGGTTAACTCCGGCGGGCAGGTTATCGGAATTAATACCGCGGTTGCGGAAGCGCAGAATATCGGTTTTGCGATAAAGATAAATATAGCAAAGCAATTAATTAACGATTTTCAAAGTTCCGGCGGAAAGATTTCCAGGCCGTTTCTTGGGGTAAGATATACGCACATTTCCAGGGAAACAGCTCTCTTAAACGATGTCCCGGAAGGAGAATTGGTCCGGGAAGTTGTTTCAGCATCGTCTGCAGACAAAGCGGGAGTAAAAGTTGGGGATATAATTACGCAATTTGACGGTAAGAAATTGACAGAAAACGATTCACTCTCCAAAGCAATCAGAGATAAAAAGGTTGGGGATCGGGTGTCAACCCAGGTTTGGCGTGACGGAAACACCAAGGATTTAAATTTGGTGCTTGGCGAAGCACCGAACGAATAATGGGTAGAAGGTCCGACTCTGGGGACTCAACAGAAAGGTGTCGAGGAACAGAATCGGAAATTGATTAGAAAAACCTGGACAATACTTCTCCAAAGAATTTCCCGATTACAAAATATATATTTGCCCATATGAAAGCGGCGAGTGTGGTGTAAACCCAGAATGTCCTGTATGAAACTCCGAAAAGACCGGCGACAATTGGCGTAACTATTCGCAGACCGGGGATGAGGCGGCCGATGACAATTGCGAAACCACCGTATTTTTCGAACCATTTTTCAACTTTTTTAATTTTTTCGGGAGTGATTTTAATTTTCGGGCCGAATTTTAATAGTAGGGGATGCGCGACTTTATTTGAGAGGGTAAAAAGAATTGTCGAACCTATTAAAGTTGCGGTAACAACAGTTACAACGATTAAGAAGTAGTTTGAATTTGGAAGAGCAGACACTGTCCCAATAAATAAATCTCCTGGGATTGGCAGGGGGATACCGGCTTCCTCTATCAGAAGAGTTATAAATAATCCGAAATATGAATATTGTTCAATTAAATCCACTCTACTGTTTCGAATCAATGCAGCAAGTTGTTTTTCTTCTTAAGAATAACTTTTTCAACGCCTTCGTCTCCAAGCCGAGCGTATTTATCTGGGTGAGTGGCAATCAAATAAGTTTTAACAAGGTCATTCCAAAACATTCTCCACCGGGCATCGTTTTCTAATTTTTTAAAAAGCAGTTTGAAACCGGCTGAGTTTATCCTCGCGGAAATTTTTGCAATTGTTCCCTCGGACACTTTTATTAAATCTTTGATGGATCTCCAGTCATATCCTTTTGAAAGCAAGATAGCTATTGCAATTCTCTTGGCAAGATTTACTCTCTCGTTATATGTGAACAGTTCGGAGAAGAAGAGGGTGACCTCGTCTTTTTTGTTAAATCTTGCAATTGTCGACCAGAAGATTTCGTTTATTTCTGTCTCTAAATCCTTTTTCACAATCTTCTTAGAGATTTGAGTCATTTAGGAAATTATACTTCACTGTTTCGAAACAGTGAAGTAATTGTCTGTGTTGTGGGTCTAACAAGTGTGACGTGTATTATTGACAGGTAGCCTATAGAAAAGTAAAATGCCCGGTGAATGTTATGAAAGAAAACCGGAAAGATGATTACTCATTATGGAGTGCTAGAAAAGAAGATCAAAACAAATGCTCCATAGATTTGTTAGTCCAGGAAAATGTCGAGCATCCAGATGATCTAAGCGGTACCCTCCTCAAAAATGGGGTTAGCGGTTCTTCCCCTCAGATTTAATTAGTTGAGTGGGCTTCAAGGTCTGTTCATTCTTTTGGCAATATTTTCCCAGGTTTTTCCAGTTCTGTGGTTGGCGATTTTCCCTTCGGTCTAACAAATTTTAGCACTCGATTTTTCAGTTCTATCCGAACGCGTCTCATTCTGCGATATTTGTCTGGCTCGCAAAATCTTTTAGCGAATTGATAATCGGATCGAGATTTCCTTCGATGATATTTTCAAGATTATGCCACGACTTATTTATTCTATGGTCAGTTATGCGATTTTGCGGAAAGTTGTAAGTGCGGATTTTTTCGCTCCTGTCACCGGTTCCGAGTTGAGAAGCTCTTTCGCCGGTAATCTGCGTGTGCCTTTTTTCTTCTTCAAGTTGGTAGACTTTGGATCTTAAAATTTGCATGGCAATTTCCCGGTTTTGGCCTTGTGAGCGTTCGGTCTGGGATTTAACGATAATGCCTGTTGGAATATGTTTAATACGGACGGCGGTTGATACTTTGTTTACATTTTGACCGCCATGGCCTCCCGCCCGAAATGCCTCAAATTCAATGTCCTGGGGACTAATTGTTATTTCTGTCGGGGCAACTTCCGGAAGAACGGCAACGGTTGCGGTTGAAGTGTGGATCCGACCGGAACTTTCCGTCTCAGGAACACGCTGGACTCTGTGAACACCCGATTCGAATTTTAGTTTCTCAAAAGCCCCCTTGCCGGATACTTTAGCAATTACTGTTTTGATGTTTCCCAGACCTCCCTCGGTCCTGTCCAGTTCTTCCCACTGCCAGTTTTTGGCTGCTATGTATCTTTGGTACATCCGCAGAAGGTCGGCAGCAAAAAGGCCGGCCTCGTCTCCGCCGGCTGCTGACCGAATTTCCAAAATGGCGCTATTTTGGGAGCCATGAGCCTCCTGTTTAGTAGATGATTTAGCGTTAACTGACTGCTCGAGGGCTGCCTTTTCCGCTTCCAATTTAGCGATTTCTTCACCGGCTAACGGTGCCATAGCAGAATCCTGCATGAGGCTTTTGGCCTCTGCAATTTTCCGATCTATTTTTTCGATTTGCTGTTTTAAGTAGTCCATACAATGAGTATCAGGTATCAAGTATCATGTATCAAGTATAAGGCGAGGTAGCTAGGAAGAGGCTTGTTTTTTTGCCAGGGCAAATAAATCGCGAAGGCTGTCCGGTCTTTCCGGTCTGGCGCGGCCTTCCAGCTTCTTGCGAATTTGAGTTTCTTTAATAACTTTTGCCTTTTCCTGCTTTTTCTGGAATTTTTCAACCCTGCCTAGTGTGTCGACGTATTTCATTTCTCCGGTAAAGAAAGGATGACATTTGCTGCATACTTCGACATGGATTTCCGGCATTGTGCTGCCGGTAGTAAAAGCATTACCGCAAACACAACTAACTTTTGCGTCTTCGTAGAACTTTGGATGTATGCCTGTTTTCATAGATAAACTTCCTGAAATGTCCGGTTATTCTAACAAAATAGCCATATTTTTACAATTTTAATGTCCGGATCTCAGACCCGGTGCAAGGGATGGGCCTTTCGTTTATGTTCTGCAAGAATAACAGCAGAAAGAATAAGGATTCCGCCGGCAACGAGTGCCGGTGTTATCTTTTCCCCCAATAGCAGAATAGAAAGGGTGGCGCCGGAAACGGGATCCAGGTAGAAGAAAAAGGATGCTTCTCCTGCCGGGAGAAGAGACAAGCCTTTTTGCCATACCCAATAGGCAAGCAGAGAAGAAAACCCTATTCCGTAAAGTATACCCAGAACAGACTGGGTACTAAGGGCCTGGATCCATGTCGGGTTTGCCAGGGTTTCCCAAAGCGCCAGCGGCAGAAAAATAATTCCACCTATTGCCATGGTAACGAAAGCAACCGTTTCTCCGGGGTATTTTTTAAGAAGTTTTTTTGAAATTATTTCATGCGCTACCCAAGAAGTTGTGGCAAGAAGCAGCATGATATTGCCGAGAAGATTTTTTAGGGTCATAGTTCCGTCCGGCCGCCCGATGATTATTACAACTCCGACAAGAGCCAGCAGGGAAGAAATTATCAATTTTAAAGTTAATTTTTCTTTTAAAGCAAAATGCGCAGCTATTAGAGTGAAAACAGGTACGGTTGCAACAAGAAAAGATGCATTAATGGCACGGGTTAGTTTGAGTCCCGTAAAAAATAAAGAAAGATTGAGGGTGACCCCAAATATTGCAGCAAAAAAAAACAGCTTAATGTCTTTGTGGTTAACTATTAACGATCTACCGAAAAGCAGATACATAATGATAGCGGCAAAAGTCATTCGTATGACAATTAAGGAGAACATCGGAACCTCGTTTAACGTCAGTTTCATAATCGGAGCTGTTGCTCCCCAGAGCAGCGAAGCGATTGTGAGATAAATGATGGCTTTATTGCGGATTACAAGCATTAGATAAGGTCCATAATTCTGTCAAGGCCAAATGAAAAACCGACGGCGGGAATTTGTTTGCCGGAAAATTTACCTATTAAATTGTCATACCTCCCGCCGGCTCCTATCGATAATGATTTCGGGTCATTGTTTGCTTTTAATTCAAAAATTGCACCGGTGTAGTAATCAAGCCCGCGGGCAAGAGTTGAATCAAAATGGAAGTCGACGTCTGTCCTTAGGTCGTATTTAGTATATTGTACAAAAGATTAAAGTTTTCAGTAGGTCTGGAATTTAAAAGTCCATTCAAATACTTTTCAATTTCATCTGTTTTATACCCTTTTTCCTTAAGTTCAGCCTCCACCCCTTTTCTTTGAATTTTGTGGATTTTATCTATTGCCCGGATAACATCCGGCGGAATGCCTTCGAAATTTCCCCGGTCGTTTATAGCCATGGTAGGTGTTTTTAGACCGGCTGCTTTTGCCGATTTAATTGCTGCTGCTATAACTTTTGCGTCTTCTTCGATGTTGCTTGTTCCGACGGTATCAAAATCAAATTGGGTGAATTCGCGGTACCTGCCTGCCTGTGGATTTTCACCACGGAAAACCTGGCCGATTTGATATCTGCGGAAGGGATACTGAAGTGATGGATTGTTTGCGACATACCTGGCAAGGGGAACAGTCAGGTCGTAGCGAAGAGCCAGGTCCCTGCCTCCACGGTCTTTGAATTTATAAATAAGCTTTTCTTCCTCCCCGTATTTTCCTTTCAAGGTTTGTGCAAATTCAATTGTCGGGGTTTCAAGAGGAACGAAACCATTTTCACTAAGGATGGTTGTAATTTTGGTAATTAGCCCGCCCTTTTTTTTGGCCGTATCGGGATTTATGTCGCGGAAGCCTTTTGGTGTCGGGGGTCCTTTTTGCATCTATATTGATTGTAAATAGTTCTGCAGATTATGGAAAGACTTGAGGTTAGATTAGGAAGATCTTTAAGACTATGTTTTTATCCCCACCTTCAAAAAAGATAATTGCTTTGCGGTCTTTTTTTATATCTTCATTTTTGCCTTTTTGAGAATTAATAACCACTTCGGTAGTTTTTGCTATGGAAAATTCCAAGACTTTATTTGCTTCGTCTTTTCCCCTGAATAGGTTAGACTTGATATCTCCTGCAATAATTGTAGCAAGTATGCGGGTGTTTGCTTTTGGTTTATTTTCGCGCAAGATTTCAATTCTCTCGGCACTCAAAAGCCCTTCCTTATCTTTTTTACCCAGTGCAATTACATAATCTCCGATCCGTACGCCAGATAGAACAGAAGCGGTGGCCTCCTTTTTGGATTCTTCTTCGTCCGAAGGCGCAACGATAACCGTTGGCTTTGAAGCCCTGGCCTTTTTTTCTCCATCTTGCGTTCCGATAGTAAGCAGATTGTCAAAAATGTTTTTTGCGTTGCCGGCATAGACAGTGTCGATAGCTAATTTGCCTTTTGCGGAAAGAAGGTAATACATAATTGTCTTATTGCCGACTTTTTTTAATTCCTGTGAGTATTCTGAAACTTCGAAAATATTAAGGCCATCGGAAAGCTCTATTCCAGTCTCAAAAGTTCCTTTGTCATTCGACCTGGTAAGTTGACGATAATCATTTGAGTAAACTGCAACATAGGAATTTGCACCAACCTCGCCTTTAAGTTTGATTTGTGCGTCTTCTAGGACAGTTCCTTCTTTTGGATCAAAAGTGGAATTTTTTTCTTCCGTGTTACTTTGTACCTGGTCGTTCTTTTTAGCCTGGGAAATCTCTTTATTTAGGCGGGGTTGTCTTTGCCAAAGCCAATACATTAAATAAAGAAAAGCGGCAGCAATAAGAAGAAAAATAACAATTCTAGCAAGAGACGAGGCAACTGCGGGTTTCGAACTCACTTTAAGTGTTTAGACTAGCATAAAAGTTAGTTACTGGCAACGATTTGATATATGGATAAGTTATGGAAATTTGTGCTAATATTTTTTGGCTAACTTTTGGCACATATATGGTAGATATCTGGTGGTATGGGCAGGCTTGTTTTAGGATTAAGGGTAAGTCCGCATCCGTTGTGGTAGATCCCTATGACTCTAATTTTACCGGGCTTCCGAAGCTCAAGCTGGAGGGCGACGTCGTGTGTGTTACACACCAGCATGAGGATCATAATAATGTAACAAGTGTTAAGTCTGCAGAAGGTAAAGAACCTTTTGTTATTTCCGGACCGGGAGAGTACGAAACTTCCGGTGTAAATATTGTAGGGGTTCCCAGTTTTCATGATGATAAAGAGGGAGCCGAAAGGGGTAAAAATACAATTTATAATATTAGTATTGACGATGTAGATATTGTCCACCTGGGGGATTTGGGCCAAAAAGCGTTAAGCCAGGCACAACTGGAAATACTTTCAAATTGTGACATTTTGCTTATACCTGTGGGCGGGGTTTTCACAATTAGCGGAAAAGATGCTCCCGATATTATTGCAGAACTTGAACCTAAAATAATTGTGCCGATGCATTATAAGGTCGAAGGTCTTAAGTTTCCGCTTGAGGAAGTAAGTGCATTTTTAACCGCAATGGGTAAGGAAAAAGCCGAGGCGCTTCCTAAACTTTCTGTCAGCCGAGAAAGACTTCCGGAGGAAAGGGAAGTTGTGCTTTTAGAAAGACAATAAATGGCATCAAAATCCGCAACTACTGCCGGTCGAATGCCCCCACAGGATCAGGACGCCGAAAAGTCGATAATCGGGGCAATAATGATCGACCGCGACGCAATTGTTGCTATTGCACAAATTATAAGGCCGGAACATTTTTACAGGGCCGGCCATGGGGATATTTACGAATCGATGTACGAACTTTACGAGAGGCGTGAACCGATTGATTTAGTCACCTTAACGGCGCAACTTAAAAAACGAGGGGTGTTTGATGTTGTCGGGGGAGCCGCTTATCTGGCAGAGCTTGCTGCTGCCGTCCCGAGTGCCGCGAATATTACCCAGTATGCGCAAATCGTAAAAGACCATTTTCTTAAAAGGAAATTAATTGCAACAAGTGCCAAAATTTCCGAATCCGCTTTTGAGGAAACTTCCGATGTCAGATCGGTACTCGATGAAGCGGAGCAGGCTGTGTTTTCGCTTTCGCAACAGCAACTCAGGCAGAACTTTCTTCCGATTAGGGATGCACTTGCAGAAAGTTTTGACAGGCTTGACGAGTTGCACAAAAAAGCAGGAGGGTTGCGAGGGGTTTCTACCGGATTCCGTGATTTGGATAGTAAACTTGCAGGTATGCAGGATTCAAATTTGTTGATCCTTGCTTCCCGGCCGGGCCAGGGCAAGACTTCCTTGGCACTAAATATCGCCGCCCATGTTGCCGTTAACGACGGTTTACCTGTTGGATTTTTCTCCCTTGAGATGAGCAAGGAAGAGGTAGTTGACAGGTTATTGGTTGCACAGTCGCAAGTGGACGCGTGGAGACTTAAAACCGGAAAGTTGGATGATAACGACTTTGACAAACTGCAGGAAGCGATGGGTGTACTTGCGGACGCGCCTCTTTTTATCGATGACACACCGGCTGCAAATATTCTGGAAATGAGAACAAAGGCCAGACGCCTGCAGGTTGAGCACGGACTGTCGTTGTTAATTGTTGATTATCTTCAGCTAATTACAGGCAGAAGGCTTGATAACCGGGTCCAGGAAGTTTCGGAAATTTCGCAAAGCCTTAAAAACCTGGCGCGGGAACTAAAAATTCCTGTGCTTGCCTGTTCTCAGCTTTCTCGTGCGGTTGAACAAAGAGGTACAAGAAAGCCGCAACTTGCAGACCTGAGGGAATCGGGAGCAATTGAACAGGACGCGGACGTTGTTATGTTTATCTGGCGGCCGGACGCGGAAAACCTGGAGGAAGTTAAATTGGACATTCAAAAGCACAGAAACGGCCCGATCGGGGATATAGATTTGATTTTCAAGGCGGAAAAAGTCAGGTTTTATTCAATTGAAAGACATAGGGAAAAAGCTACGGTTGAGCCCCAGGTTGTTGCAGACCTTTAAGAATTTCATTTAAAAAGTTTGATACAGGCTCTCTTTTATTGTTAAATTGCGTGTGTGAATGTAACCGTTTCGAAAATATCACTGGTAATGGCGGTAGATATCTCCAATAAAGTGCCTGAGTTTGGAGAAAAATACACCGAAGGTTTTTACAAAAACAGAATCAGCGGTAAAGATAATCTTGTAATCGGAGGGTTTGTGGAAGAGAAACTGGCCGGGGCTATTGTTGGTTATTGCCGGTATGACGACGGTTCATTTTACTGCTGGATGGCAGGGGTGGATCCGAGATTTAGGGGTAAAGGAGTATTTAAAGCAATGATGGATTATTTGGAAAAATGGTCAATTCAGAAGGGCTATAAGTCAATTAAGGTCAAAACCAGGAATAACAAACGCGAAATGCTTTCTTATTTATTAAAGTACGGATACAATTTTCTGGAGGTTGAAAAAAAGTCCAAGGTAGGGGATTTTAGAATTTTGTTAGAAAAGATTATCTAAACCTTCACTCTTATACTCTCGCCTCTGACAGAATGACCCTCTCCTTTATATTCGATCATATAAAGTTCGTTAGGATTTTCTCCCCAAAAGAAAATTTCATAGGTGTTTTTTCATTTTCGTAATTTGAAAAGTACTTTGCGGATTTACCAATTTTATCTATTGATAACCTTTTTATTTTGCCATCTTCTGTAGTTTTTGAAAAATTCCAAACGTCTTCGCTTTGTTTTTCGAGTCCCCAGCCCTCCAGGATTTGTTGTATATGTTCAGGCTTAAGATCAGAAACTGACAATTCCTTAATAGCTAACCCCGTTTAAGTGCCGCGGGTGGGAGTCGAACCCACATGGGCTTGTGCCCCCACGTTTTTGAGACGTAGGCGTATACCAGTTCCGCCACCGCGGCAAATTACAAATGCCTGCCAGAATACGCGTCTGTCATTTCTTGCGTAGCAAGAACGACTCTTTTCAGCACCCGGCCTCTTGAGACCGTTATTATATCGTATTTGGCTCTGTCGGATAAAAAACTCAAGAAACAAATATAGAATGCTTGTATTAATGTTTTAATACATTAGAACGCATCAGAACGATGACCGAGTTTTACTTTGAGAAGTCCTAGATCTTTTTTCATATTTTTAGGGTGTAGTTTTATAAGTCTACTTTCGAGTTCATGAAATAATTCTTTAGTAGTTTTCCCCCTGTTATATTTTGAAATGAGCATCTTGTAACTTTCGGAGTTCAAACTTATTAATTTATATATTGTATTCACCGTAGTAGTCGATACCTTAAGCAAGTCTGAAATAGAACGAAAATCGTAATTTTTCTTTAAAAGGATGGCGATGGCCAGTCTTTTGGCAAGCATTACTTTTTCTGTTTTGGATAGAAAATCAAATAAGAATATTTTTGCTTCATTTTTATTGCTAATGCTACCAAATGTTTCCCATAAATTTTCAAGAAGCCTTACTTCAACGCTTTTAGGAAGTATTTTTTTAGAAATCTGACTCATGTGTTAATGTTTTAAAACATTAACACAGTTTAGTCAACATACTATTTATGAACTAAAATATTTGATCTCACTGCTGTGTTAATATTTTTTCTTGGACGTTAGTTGAACGGGTTTTGAGTTTGTTATATCATTTGCAGACAATGACAATAAAAGATATTTACGATTTGGCGATAAAAATGGGGGTGGATGCAGATCCGCGTGGTCAGGATGGGGTAAAAAAGCATCTTGAAAGGATAAAGAACCGCTTCGAAGATCTTCCGACCTCCAAAAAAGAAGAGTTCGATATGGAAACTTTGGAAAATCCATATTCGGATACCCGAATTCTATTTGGCGACCCGACAACAAATGTAGAAAAGGTGATTACAGGCATAGATTTTGATACAGGAGAAGTGGTTCTTACAGATAGACTTAACGAAAAAGGGGAAAACATCCACTTGATGATTGCCCACCATCCTGCAGGCGGCGCGCTCTCTTCCCTGCACGAAGTGATGGATCTGCAGGTAGATATGCTGGCAACGTACGGCGTACCAATAAATGTTGCCGAAGGACTTTTCCGGGAACGCATTCCCCAGGTAAAGAGAAGGTTTGGACCGGTTAATCATTACAGAAGCGTAGATGCTGCCAGGCTTCTTAACATTCCGCTTATGTGTATCCATACGGTTTGGGACAACATGGGCTGGCGCTACATGCGCGACATATTTGAAACACGCGAATTTGACACGGTCGGGGACGTGATGCATGAAATTAAAAAGATTCCGGAATACGCGCAAGCCATTAAGTTTAAAGCCGGACCGGATATATTTTCCGGCAGCGAAAAAGGCAGAGCGGGCAAGGTTGTTGTCGGAGGCTTTACGGGAGGAACTGAGGCTGCAAAAGAAATATATGAACGGATGTCCCATGCCGGCGTGGGGACGGTTATTACAATGCATGCCGGAGACGAACATAGGGATGAGGCCAAAAAACACCATATAAATTTGGTTGTTGCCGGGCATATGGTCTCCGACTCAATCGGCGCTAATTTGTTTTTGGACGAACTTGAGGCGCGTGCCGTTTCGGTTATTCCGGCTTCAGGGTTAATTAGAGTCAAGAGAAATGGAGGAGAAAATGGCCGAGTCGGCTCAAAGCGGAAAAGAAATTAGGAGACTGGCTAAAGAAGCTTCGGAAACAGAAGTTACTCCAGAGGCAAAAAATGCTGTTAGGCAGTTGGAGGAGCATCGTCCTTTATCTTCTGATGAAATTATTAGGGCAACTTTGTATAAAAGATCGAGGAAGCTACTTCCGGCTGTTGCGGCAATTGACGACATTAGTGCAGACAGTGAACAAGAGGCTGCTGATAAATTAGATAAACTTCTTCCAGACAAAGGGACTTCTTTAGAGAAATAAATTATGATTTCCGTTACTGATTTACGGTCCGATGCTGTGTTTTCTTCCTTCACTAAAGTTTCCGCCGATGCTAAAGCTTTGGCGGACAGGTCGGAGGACGAGGAAGGCCAATGATATCAGTCACAGAGTTAAGGTCTGGCGCTGTATTCGAAGAGGATGGGCAATACTGGATGGTGATTTCTTACGAGCATATCAAAATGGGCAGGGGAAGCGGGAATGTCAAGGTTAAGGCCAAAAATTTGGAGAGCGGGTCAACCGTTGAAAAATCATTTATCACCGGCGCAAGGGTACAGGATGCGCAACTTGCAAGAAAGAAAGTCCAATATTTATACAGAGACGGCGGGGGAGTACATCTTATGGATATGGAAACTTACGAGCAATTTACGGTTCCGGCAACTTTAGTTTCCGATGTTTCTAAGTTTTTGAAAGAGGGTATGGAGGTAACTCTTTTTTTGATTGAGGATAAGGCAGTAAATGTTGAACTTGCCAAAATTGTTGATTATAAAGTTACGCAAACCGGTGGGTCTGCAAAAGGCAATACTGCAGGGGCAGCCCAGAAAGATGCGGTTTTGGAGAATGGTTTAACGGTCAAAGTGCCTCTTTTTATAAAAACGGGAGAATTAATTAGGGTTGATACACGCTCGGGACAATATGTTGAACGTGCAAAATAAACGGGTCAAGAAAAGAAAGGTAAGCTAGCTAAGAGCGATTGACTAACGGAAACGATATCGACTGTAAAAACTACTATTAGACCAACTATTATTACCTGAGTTACCAGTCCCCAGGGAAGTTGCATGCGGGTTTGAAGCTTGTGCCCCAGATAATCCATCCAGGAAAATGGGGGAACTTTAATCCCGAACATCCAGGAGGGTGCTTCCAGCCAGTCGGGGAGCTGGGCGGAAATGATCATAATAAATAAATAATTTGGATTGACTACTGTTCTGAATATCAGAAATGCGAGCGCAAACCCCAATAAAACGTCTGCTGTTGCTTCCATTTTGAGGCGAAAAGCCGACTTTTTTTTGTGATTTGTTCCTGCGTCCCAATGAGGGACAAGATCTGCGATAAAGTGTGAAGCTATGGCAAGGGGAATCCCAATATACGGGTTTGATATGCGAGCAGCAATTGAAGCTCCAATTAATGCGTGGGCTGTAGCGGTCATGGGTGGGTAAAAAAGAAAAGGAGGACTGCCTCCTAAGTCTCAATTTATCACAATTCTCTCTGAAAATCAAAAATCCTGAAGGTAATATTGCTGGGAATAAGGAGTGTTTTTGCCTACAAAAAGAAGATATAATTGATCCTCGATGGAGGTTCTGACGTTAATACCCCAGATACTGGTCGATCTTTTGAAATATTTTCTATACGGATTGGCAGTTCTGCTTGGAATTTTTCTTTTTTTTAGGGCTGCTAGGCGTGAACTTATCGCAGATAGTGATATTTTTGACATAGTATTAATTTCTTGCGTTTCTGGACTCTTCTTTGGACGTGTTTCCGATTTTTTATTTTTTCCAGTTAATTATAATTTTTCACCGGTGAACCTTATTTTTATTACTACATATGGTG
>JACQIV010000027.1 GCA_016198325.1 Candidatus Curtissbacteria bacterium | reverse complement strand
GTATTTTTGAAGTATTAGCCTCTTCCTAAAGAAAAGGTTTCTCTTGCGAGAAACCCTTTCAGATGCCTCTCTTGCGAAAGGCAAGAGTATTTATACATCTTTAGGATTTTTATGTCAACTAGGGAAAATGAGGTTAAATTATGTTTTTGGATTTTGCGAGCTTCAGGCTTTCGAATTTTGCCCTAAGAATTGCTCCAAACCCCAAAATTACAGTCAGAATCATAACAATCGGACCGATAAGCGGAATGAAGCCAAGTATAAGATAGATGACCAGCCCGGTTAAAAGTGCGAGGAACCGGTTATTTACCGATTTTGTCATATCAAGAATTTTAGTTCCAACCGCCAGGGCTACAAATATTTTTGCAAGATAAAGATCTATGATTACAAACAGAATAAGCAAAACTGCGAGCGGAATACCTATTATTGTTACAAGAAAAAGGATAATAACAAATGGTGTTGCAAGAAGGCTCAGAATCGCAATTCCAAGTGTTGAGAGCGGCTTTTTAAGAATATAAGTCTGGGTTCTTTGGGTAATATTAGGTGCAAACTTGAGAATGATAAAACCTACAAGCAGTGAAACAAGAAAGCTTACGAAGCGGAAACCGTTATTTGCCTTTCTGGCAACGGATTTAACGTCCTTCTGAGGTTTTTGAGGCAGGTTGTGGGTTATTTTTCCACTTACTTTTGCGCCTTCCCTAATCCGAGCTTCGCCATCACTTAGATAATTCAGGTTGCCCATAATCTCCGCCTTAGGAGTCAAAGTAAGATTTCCAACAGCAGAAGTAAAATTTCCGTTTATTTTGTTGCCTATGGTTACGTCTCCACCCGCAATCGTTGCTCCCCTACCAATTTCGGCAAAGTTATTGATGCTTCCTCCAGCAGAAGTCAGGCTACCGTTAATTCTTGCCGAGTCGGAAATTTCAATGCTCCCTCCAAGTGCCGTAATATTGCCACCAACATCACCCGAAATTGTGACGTCCCCACCAGCAACCCTGACATCTTCATCGATCCTTCCCCTTACCTGAACACTGCCTCCGGCAACAAAAAGGTCACCCATAATGTTTCCTTCGACCAATACTTTTCCGCCTCCAACGTAAGCATCACCGTTTACGGTTCCGGAAATTGTGACGTCCTCTCCCCATGCAAAATAATCCTGTTCAATTGTTCGGTTCTGTTCGACAACAAGGTTTTCTTTTTTCTCGATTGTTTGGGCGAAAGTTGGTGCAATAATTCCAAGTGACAAAATTAATAGTATTGGAAAAATCAGGTACTTTTTCATCGGTTTCATTGTAATGCTATGCGTCAAGTTGTTGCGAATGCAACTTATAATATTATGATTATTTTGGTAGAATTTGGGTTCAGGATATCTTGCGGTAAGTTAAACTACTAGTAAGAATTATTGCCGGGTCGTCTAATGGTAGGACAACGGACTTTGGATCCGTTTATCTAGGTTCGAATCCTAGCCCGGCAGCCCTTCTTCGTTCCACTCATCAGGGTCTCCGACAGAATAAAATCGAAGAAGGCATTGAGGAGCGAAGCGACGAAATGATAAATTATCTTCATGTCTTTTTACGTTTACATTGTTGAGTGTGCAGATAAAACATATTACATTGGTTGTACTAACAGATTAGAACGAAGATTAAAACAACATAATGATTCGAGGTGGGGTGCCCATTACACCAAAATCAGAAGACCCGTTATTCTAAAATACACAGAACAATTTCAAACATTACCTGAAGCAAGGCGTCGTGAAGCTGAAATAAAAGGTTGGAGACGAGAAAAGAAAGAGTCATTGTGGAAGAAATCGACAGATCCGTAAGGATTATTTTATAATCCTAGCCCGGTAGCCCAAATTAATTAGGCTCAAACTATTCGAGACGGGTGTTTGATTGTCTTGACCCAGTTGGCGGTTCGGAAATCATCAACTAGAACCAGTCTTTTTTTATTAACCCCGAACATTCCTTGACAGAATAATTGATTAATTGATACTCTGGTAATTGAAGTGCAAAACTTTTCTGCCCGAATAAGATATTTGGTTCAAGTTGGTATTTTCGTTTCCCTTTTTGTTCTTACCGTAGGTACGGTCTTGGCTGTAGGCAAACCTTCTGATGTGGGGGCGCAAAATAATGCAACAGATCAAGCAGAACAAGTTCGACAGCAGGCTAAAACCCGACTCACAGAAGCAAAACTTCGAGCTTGTCAAACCAGAGAAGACGCAATTAAGAAAAGGGCTAGCCGCCTGGCTCAGCTGGCAACAAACATGGAGGGCAAATTTGATAATCACGCACAAAGAGTGGAAGAATATTACACGTTAAAGGTAGTTCAAAGCGGTAAAACAGTTGCCAATTACGAAAGCCTTGTTGCCGATATTGACGCTAAAAAAGCAGCTGTTGCGGCAGCTCTATCTGCTGCACAGAACACTGCAAACAACTTCAGCTGCACTGGTGATGATCCTAAAGGTCAACTAACGCAGTTTAGAAAAGATATGCAGGCAGTCAAAAAAGCCCTAAAAGACTATCGCACATCAATCAAAAATCTTATCGTTGCGGTGCGTTCGGTGGTTGGAACTACCGAGCGGGATACTAAAGGCTCGCCAAAACCAACAAGTAGTCCGGGGGGAAACGAGTAATTTATGAAGAATCAAAAAGGTTTTAGTACAATTGTCATCGTAATTGCTATAGCGGCTGTTCTAGTTGCTTTAGGGGTTTATCTGGTATCCCAAAAAGGCACGAACCTTTATAACAAAGGTGGTCAGCAAGTTACTCAAACTCAACAACCGACAACGTCGGCAATCCAAAATAGCAGTGACCTGGATACTGCCGCAGCTGATTTGGATAATACCAACGTAGACGAGGTAGACGACGAGTTAACGCAGATAGACGCAGACGCCTCGACATTTTAGTTCACGCATAAAAATTAGAAAAGTTAATAAGCTAAGGATTAGTTGTGTTTAAGTGGTTGTTTAATGTCTCAAAGTTCTAATACTCTTGGGCAGGTGTAATTTGGGATTTTAAAGGTTACTGTCTGGCCGGCAATTCTAATTTATAATGTACTTGGTTTGTTAAATTTGTAATTCCCTTTAAGTTTTATTTTTTTCTGAAATAAAGTTAAAAAAAGTGATGGTTTTATCGACTAAAATTGTTGTGGTAAGCAGCCAAAAACCTATTATATATCCGGCCACAACGTCACTTGGATGATGGACTCCGAGGTAAACTCTGCTTATCCCTA
The DNA here is from genome assembly GCA_016198325.1 of Candidatus Curtissbacteria bacterium. GTDB lineage: Bacteria > Patescibacteriota > Microgenomatia > Curtissbacterales > GWA2-41-24 > JACQIV01. The sequence goes on along the minus strand of JACQIV010000027.1, from coordinate 8,770 downwards.
TTAACCCAACTAAAAACAGTGAAATTAACGCAACAGTTATTGTGAGTTTTTTGTTTTTTGTGAAATGGTAAACGAAATAGGAAACCGTTGAATAAAACAAAAAGGAGTTTAGTGCATGTCCCGAAGGAAAGCTATATGAATTTTCAAATACTAATGGAAACAAATCTGGTCTTGGAACCTTGTATATCAACTTTAAACCATTTGTTGCTAAAATGCCCATAATCACAAGCAGAGTAAATATGAAGGTTTCCCTATGGTGCTTTTTTAAAGTCAAAAATATTGCAATCAAAGCAGAAAAAAAGATAATAGTTTCGTTCCCAAGAAAGCTGGTAAATAGCATTCCACCAGTTATCCAGCCCGAGCGAAATTGAAGCAGAAAAACCGATATTTGATTGTCAATAAATATAGTTTCCTGCGAAGTAACTGCGCCTGTTATATATAAATAAATTAGGAGAGACAGGAAACTTAAAATAATGCCGGTGATTATTTCAAATAAAATAAGGGTAGAAATTTCTTCGCGGGTAAAAGTGTTTTTAAATATTTGCCTGAAAGTTGTCATCTATTACATTATAATTAAAAAATCGGCAGTACATGGGCAATTTTATAAAAAAAGAACCTAAGAGTTTTGGGTATGCACTTGAGGGAATTTTGTTTGCCTTTAAAACACAGGTTAATTTTAGAATTCAATTTTTTGTTGGCTGTGCTGCTTCAATACTTGCGTATATCTTTGGATTCAGCAAGTTTGAGTGGTTAATTCTCCTTTTGTCGATAAGCCTGGTTCTGTTTGCGGAACTTGCCAATACGGCTGTTGAATTACTGGTTGATCTTGCAACAAACGAAGTACACCCTAAAGCTAAAATGGTCAAAGATCTTTCTGCCGGATTAGTGCTACTTATTTCGGTCTTTGTATTTGTCATTGGACTGATGCTTTTTGCCCCTTACGTTTTGATGTTGATCTAAATATACTGAAATTATGGCAGACCTTACAGATTTGACGAATAAAGCAAAACAATTTGACCGGGTCCGGGATCAACTGAGTAAGGGTTGGCTTACGACGGAAAGAGAGAAAACCAGATATTCGGCGGCTATCGATAATTTACCCATAGGTTTTATTCTAGTGGATGATCAATATAAGGTTATCAAGATGAACGCTGCTGTTATTTCTGTACTTGGTGAAAACGAAAAGGGTGAATGGACACTGGAGCTTGTACAGAATGCTTTAGGCTTTGAGCTTGATTTAATTGGAACATGTAAAAAAGCCTTAATGGAAAGAAGGTCTTTTGGCCCGTTCGATATTGGTATAAACAATAAGTTTGTCCGTTTTTATATCTCGCCCGTTGAACTTTTAAAAGAGAGTTTGGCCGTTTTTGGAGTTTCAATAATACTTGAGGATATTACCGAAAACAGGAGGTTGGAGATGGCAAAAGATAAATACTTCGGAGTATCCGCATACGAAATACAGTCACCGGTACTTTTGTTAAAGAACCTGATCGAAAAGGTGGTCGAAGAAATTTCCGCTCTTGGCGATACGAACTTGAATAACCAGGTTGCAGAGATAAAAACTAGAAGTCTGGATCTTCTCCAGGTGGTTAATATTTACTTTAATTTCAGTGAATTTAACAGAGGAAGTGTGCCCTACAGGAAAAACAAGGTAATGTTGACGCAGTTAATAAAGCAGGTAATTGAGTTTTATAAACCCCATGCGGTTACAAAGAATATTGCGATGGAATTTGTAGAAATAGAGAGGGAAGTTCCTGAAGTCATTATTGATGCATCCAGAGTCAGGCAAGTACTGTCTTCCCTCATCGACAACGCAATTAAGTATTCCGATAAGGGAACAGTTACAATATTTGTGGAAAAAAAGGATACCTTCCTGAAGGTTGCTGTTCGCGACAGCGGGCCGGGAATTCCGCAGGAAAAATGGCCTTCTCTTTTTACAAAATGTGTAAAGGAAAACGGTGAAATTGCACTAAGTTTGTACATTTCCAAACTTATAATCGATGATTTGGGTGGAGAAATTTATCTGGAAAAAAGTGAAATTGGAGCAGGTAGTGTGTTTTCCTTTACGCTACCGATTGCATACAACGTTTAAGACTCGGGATGAGTTGGGGCTTGGTTTTTGTCTTGAGATTTTCCTCCTAAATATTCTTTTACTTTTTCAACCAGCTCGCCTGGTGTTATATCGGACTTGATTAAGTGGTCTTTTACTCCCATGCTAAGTGCCATGTTAATAACGGGGTCGTGTGTAAGGTTTGTTAATAAAACGATTTGGCCGTTTTGGGAAACAGGAGGGTTATTTTTAAGGTCGCGCAACACTTCGAGGCCGTCCTTTTTAGGCATCATCACGTCGAGAAGTATAAGATCGAACCCGCCGATTTTGATTTTAGAAAGTCCGTCTTCCCCATCCACGGCGGTTTCAATATTAAAACCGGCATCCTTAAGAACTTCTTCATAGAGCTCTCTGGTGAAAGTGTCGTCTTCAACCAATAAAATCCGTTTTGGTTCCATTTGCTTTGATTAAACTCTCCTTTTCAAATATTGTCAATAAAAATGGCTAGGTCTGGTGTCTGTCATACTATTTAAGAATATGGACTTAATTAGCCTAAATGACATTAATATTCGTTTTTTCCAGATCTTTAGTTTCGCTAGTCTCTTTTGGCGCTTCTTTTTCCAGAAGTTTTCCAACTTGTGAAGAGGCAATAGGCAGTGTGAAGGTAAATGTTGTTCCTCTACCGACCCCCGGGCTTGATGCGTTAATTTTACCCTTATGAAGCTCAACAAGTGATTTACTTATGTAGAGCCCTAAACCTGTTCCTCCTGATTCGGCTATTGCCGTGTATGAATTTTCGAGTCTGCCGAATTTAGTAAATAGTTTTGCCAGGTTTTCCGGCGCAATACCTACGCCGGAATCTGTTACCATGGTTTCCAAATAAGGCCCGTCTTCCTTGAAATCAATTTTAATCTGACCGTTTTTTGGCGTGAATTTGAGAGCGTTGCCGATTAAATTAAGATAAACTTCATGGATTTTGTCTTTATCACAAATAACTGCAGGAAATGAATTTTCGTTAACAATAAGTTTGATAGTTTTTTCCTGTGCTTTTGGCATGACTTCGTCAATAACCTCTTTTGCAAGAGCAACAAGGCTAACCTCTGAAAGCCTTAGGGCCACTCTACCGCCTTCTATCCTGGATATATTAAGCATGTCGTTGACAAGGTTAATGAGCCTCTCTACGGAGATGTAGGAACGAACCAGATATTTTTCGAGTTCCGGTGAAAGCTCGTTTTTCTTCTTGTTTAAACCCATCCAGATATAGCTTTTAATTGCAGTCATTGGAGTTCTAAGTTCGTGGGAGGCGACGGAGACGAAGTCGTCTTTTAATTTGTCTAGTTCACGAAGTCGATTATTTGCAACTTCCAGTTTTTGCTTGGTTTCGTTTAGGGATTTGAAAAGTAATGCGTTATCAAGAGCAATACCTACAGTTCCAACATAAGTTTCGAGTATCGTCCACTCTTCTTTCGAAATTTTGTTTTTTCCTTTATTTAGGCTAAAAATTAAGGCACCTAGGTTTTTTTCCCTCGCACTAAGTGGAAATACCAGACCTGTTTTTGTTCCTAATTTTTCTTGAAGGTGATCAACCCACTCTAGAGGCAAACCCGGACATAAAATTTCGGACATTCTTGAAGTTGTTTGAACCTTGCCTTCAAGAATGGATTTGACGGCAAGGTTGTTTACTGCACTAAGCGGGATAGCAATCTCCTGAAAAGGGATTGGCGTTGAGTTTAAGAACTTTGCTGCAACTTCGGTCTGAGAAATTGCTATCCTTTTTAATTGATTTTGTTGGGTGTCGAGTAGTGTTAAAACAATTGCATCGTAGCCGTATTTCAGTTCACCGAGCTCATTTAAAACAATGTTAACTACTTCTTTAGTTGCTTTTTCAAAATCTACTGTTTCTAGGACAACTTTAGAAATTTCCCAGAGGGATTTAAAGATTTTTTCCGAATAGGGACTCTTCGAGAATATGCTCAGTGGCATGGACAGCTAAAAAATAATTATTCCTTATCAACATTGTACCGTAAAGCGCTTTCCAATATGTTTTCCCTAGACAACACACTTCTGCTGTTTTTTGCTTTTTCTAATACTGCATCTATCATGCTCTCATTCGTTTCAAGTTTTTCCTGTACTTCCAAAACATACTTAACTCCAGCTCTTCCACTAATTCGATTTAGTAATATAGTAGGCTTTTCGTCTACTTCATCTGGACTGATGCAAAAGTAGAAGCTTAAAGAACCTAATTCGTGGGCTGCTTTATAGAATGTACTTTGGTGGACTCCGGAAGCTGATTCGAATGCACCTTTATGAAAAGGGGCATTCTTGGGAACGTCTATTCCAAATATACTGTAAGTATCCTTGATCCGTCCGATATTACCTCGCAAGGCGTCGTCCCGATATCCGTCCATATTTAAGTTCACAAGCAGTGCGACATAATCCGTATTACCTGCGCCTTCTCCGATACCACCTGGTGTTACGTGTATTCTATCTATTCCTTCCGCTGCTGCTACCAAACTATTTGCAACGGCAAGACCTCTCTGGTTGTGGAAGTGAGCATCAAACTCCACTTCCGGGTAGTTTTTTCCGAATTTTTCGAATGTCCATCTTAACTCGTTTTTTAGGGATCTTTCGTTGTGGATTCCCTGGGTATCGGCTAATGTTATAAACCGCGCCCCTTCTCCAAGGTTCATTTCGATGAATTCTTCCTGATCTTCGGAACTTGTTCTGCTCCATCTTTCTAAAACGACTCCGACAGGAATATTGTGTGCAACCAGAAGTTTGGTATTACTGACAAACTTGTCTATCAGTTCGTTTCTGTCCCACCCTTCATGTTTGGCTCTTTCCTTACTTACGTCTAAAAATATGTAGGCTTCAATTCCAAAGCCATCTAACGCGCGGGCAACATTAAGGATTGATCCGATATCTTCACGGGAAGAGCCTCTCCCCGTGACCATCGGCTTTATATTGATATTTTGATCTCGTATGAATTTGGCTAAACTAACAATTTCGGCCTCGAGGTCTTTACTACTTCCAGGAAATCCAAGATCGACTTTCTCCGCAAATAAAGATGTACTTTGTATATAAGCTTTTTTTTCTTCTTCTGGCGGTTCAGTTTCTACTAAAGCCTGTTGTCCGTCTCTTAAGGCTTCGTCATTTAGTCCGACATGAGTTCTAGGTTCCCTAACCGGTAAATCCGGAGTCTCATGTTTCAGCCAATTGTATCCCGCAACAGGAAAGCGTTCTTTCATATTATAGCCTATAACTATATTATCTCAGTAAAATGTATTATAATCAAATTGGACAAAAACTATATGGTTGAGCAGATTTCGACACGAATTTCTAAAGATAGATTATGGGTAAGCTCGAAACCCTTTTTTCTTGAAAAAAGGGTGGTACTTGGCGATTTTCAAAGTAAAAACGGTTTGGAAGTGAAAATTTCCGGAACAGAGGATAAATTGTTATCCAGGGTTTCAACCGATAGCATTATTAATAGCAGTTGGTGTATGAAATATTCGGATTCTGAAAATTTAGGCTGGTATGCATTTGACGATATTGAAGGAATTCAGCCTGGGGATTTAAAAAAATCTGAAGCGAACGTTCTTGTGGTCGGTCAATCTTTTGGAAGGGGTTCTTCGCGGGAACACGCTCAGCTTGCTCTTAAGGGTGCAGGTATCAAATTTATTGTCGCTAAATCTTCTGAGCGTATTTTTCGCGAAAACTGCAGAAATTATGGCATTTATATATTGCCGTTTGGGAGCCTAGCTTCTTCAAAATTGGTTAGTGGAGAAATTATCGAATTGGAAGAAATTATTTCCCACTATGACAAATTGAGCCAGGATATCTACCGTGCTGGCGGTTTGCTCCGGTATACGAAAGCCAGGCTGGAGGGTTACGTACGCTTACCCTTTGTAGACACTCCCATAAGACCAATGACTATTGCAGAAAAAATTGTTGCGAAAAATACACGGGTAAATGGTATCGGAGAAGACGGTGTTTACGCCGTAAAACCTGGAGACGTTGTTCTTGCTAAAACCAATAAGAAATTTGCCTACGAGCTTCAGACAATAGTTTCCCAGCAGGGTCTAGAAGATACATTCGGAGATTTTGCACCAATAAATCCCCAAAATACTTGGTTATTTGAGGACCACTTGGCTTTAATGCCGCCGGATGTACCTGTTACCGTGCGCCACCGTGACGCACAAAGGGCGTTTGCCGAAAAATATAACATTCCAGAATATAGAGCTGGCCGCGATGGAGTCGAAGGAATTTGTCACACGGTTATGTTGGAAAAACACGTTTTGCCTGGTGAGTTGGTCTTAGGGAATGACTCTCACACTTGCGAACTAGGTGCTTTAAATACCCTTGCGGTTGGCAAAGGAGCCTCTGAGTTCGCTGCCGCTCTTATTACAGGTGATATTCCCCTCGAGGTCCCGGAAACAATCAGAATCAAACTACACGGCAAATTAAGTGAAGGTGTCACGTCAAAGGATTTAATGCTTTCTATACTTTCCAGAAGAGATATTGGCGGTGATTTGATTGCAAGCAACCGTGTGATGCAATTTGGAGGGGATGCCCTTGAAGAACTGGATTTTGATGACCAAACAGTGCTTACGAACATGGCAATAGAAGGCCAAGCGTTTACGGGAATAATTGAACCAAATAAAAAATTATTTGAGTTCGTAATGGATAAGCATGGATTAAAACGTGACGAGGTTGAAAGCTTACTTGTTTACCCAGATGAGAATGCCGAATATTTTGACACTATTAACATAGACCTAGATTCGATAAAAAAAATGGTGGCACTGCCGGGTGACACACAAAACGCTGTCCAGATTGATACTTTAAAAGAAACCAGTGTGGAATTTGCATACATAGGTTCATGCACCGGAGGAAAGCTTAAAGATTTAAGGGAGGTTGCAAAAGTACTTAATGGAAGAACAGTCTCTCCCGGCGTAGAGATGCAGATTCAGGCTAGTTCTAAATCAGTGATGGAACAAGCAAAAGCAGAAGGATTAATCGAAATATTTGTTTCGGCTGGTGCTAAAGTAATTTCGCAAGGTTGCGGAAACTGCATGGGAGCAACAGAAGAAGCTAAGAGTCGTGTCGCAAATGCAATTACCAGTACAAATAGGAGTTTCAAGGAGAGAATGGGGAAACACACAAAAGCTTATCTTGCATCACCGGATGTGGTAGCTGCGAGTGCAGTTGCCGGTATAATTTGTGCCCCGAATGATTTACCGCAAATTAAATTGCTAAGTGCAGCCTAATTATCTTTTAAGCTCTTTTGGCGGCTTCGCGGTCGTATAACTTCATGAGCTTTATTCCTCTTTGAACTCTTAAATCTACTTCACTATTTGCTTCTTCGGTATATGGCCAGAGGCTTGATGCTTGAGGCTCCTCCACCCCTTTTTCTGCTGCTTTAACCGGAATACCTTGTTCAATTGACCACCTTTTTTCTGACATACTTCCCCTTCTAATTAATTCGGAAACCCCGTCAGAACTTTTTTGGGCAAGCCTGATTTGGGTTTGCTGCCTAAATGTTTGGGTATGTTCCGAAATTTCGCAGATAACAACCAAATCCACACCTTCAATCCATTGCGGAGTGTTGTTGATCCGCGTATAAAGGTCGCTTGCCCTGAAGACAGGTTCCTTTTGATGGGGGTTTAATGAACCACCACCAAAAACGGCATGCTTGACTTCCTTGCGCATAATGCCAATGGTTCTTTCCCATCCAGGGTGTGGCATGTAATAGAAACAGGCAGTGTTATCGTACGGCCACCTTAAAGAGTCATCCAGAAGCGGATAATTCTGTTTAACGGGAGGAATTAAATGTGCGGGGCCTGATTGGTAAAGCTTGTACCTTTCTTCTGCGTTTTTTAGGTGTTGCAAGCTTGGGTGTAGCTGATCAAAGTCCCAAAATATAGCTTCATCATCCGGGTGTACAAGTATAGGAAAACTTTTATCTTCCGGCCTTCCGATTTTTAACTTTTCCCGTAAGCCTTTTGCTTCATCAGTATCTTTTTCTTGCCATTCTTCGAAATTTAATAGGTAGCCAGTCCCAAATGTCCCCCACATGTATATAGCCACCCTTTTGCCGGAAATAATTGCTTTTGCAATTTTTTCGTGGTTTTTATAGTTCCAGATAGAAAGTACCGGAATTTCCCGTTTTCCGTCTTCCGTATCAAACTGCCAAACGTGTTCGTCCAAGTGGATCGGAATTTTTTCTTCACCAAAATAATAAACTCTTCCCCTGTAACCGGGAATTTCAGGTGTAGCGGCTTCCAGATCAGGATTTCTTTCAGTCATGTTGCGTAAATTATACTATGGGTTTATAATTCACACAAATTTATGTCCGAACGTTTTAAATATTTGAGGCCAGTAGGGGCTATTGCCGCCGCAGCTGCTTTTACTTTTGGGCCGACTGCCGTCGACTCGGTAACTTCTTTTGGTTCAGAAAATTCAGATTCCGCAAACCACCTTACTGCCGATGAATCCTTTTTAGACCAGTTTGACCAATTTGCCGAAACAGATTATGGAAAATTAATAACATACAGTGTGCTGGCATATTCTCTGGCGAACTTTGTTTATGCTGCGAGGAAAGGTAAAGAAGTTGACGATGAGAGAAAATTTAAGGAAAGAATGGTAGCTTCTTCTGCTCTAGTTGCACTAGGATTAAACCTTGTAGCTCAATCGTATACGGAATCCGACTCTTTATTAACC
>JACQIV010000029.1 GCA_016198325.1 Candidatus Curtissbacteria bacterium | reverse complement strand
GTCTTTTTAGAGCTTTGCGATTTGTAAGAAATCTAATTCCACTGGAGTCTCGCGGCCGAAGATGCTAACCAGTACCTTAACTTTGCCTTTTTCCTCGTCCATTTCCTGGACAGAGCCCAAAAATTCGGAAAATGGCCCGTCGACAATTTTAACAGCCTCGCCAACGGAAAAAGTAGTTTTAAACTTCGGGGCCTCCATCTGGATAAACCTCTGGATACTTGCGACTTCGGACTCCGGGAGTGGGGTGGGTTTATTCAAATTTCCGACAAAGCTGGTGATACCGGGGGTAGTCCTTACGGCAAGCCAGCTTTGGTCGTCGAGCACCATTTTAATAAGGATGTAACCCGGGAAAATTTTTTCGCGGACTTTGCTTTTTTTACCTTCTTTAATTTCTATTTTTTCCTGAGTAGGGACAAGTATTTCCAGGACTTTATCGGAAAGTTTTTGCGATTCGACTCTTTGTTTTAATGTAGCTGCCACTTTTGCTTCGTGGCCGGAGTATGTGTGGACCACATACCAGTGTGCACCCTTTACATCGGTTTTGTCGGAAAGCACTATACGGCCGGTAACCTTGGTTGGTTCCATTGAATCGTCAGCATCCGAAGGCTCGGAAGTGTCTGGCTTGTCTGATATTTCAGGTTTATCCGGTTCTTCCGCGATTTCCGACCCATCCGTGTTTTCTGTCTTATCCGGGTTTTCCGGTCCCTCCGAATTCTCTGGTTTGTCCGAGTTATCCGATTCTTCTGATTTCTCTGAGTCCTCCGAGTTTTTCGGAATCTTCTCTGTCTCCTCCGGTTTACCCTGAGTTTTATCGAGGGGCTCTTTTGTTACCTCTGTAACTTTCGTGTCGTCTTTCGTTTCGTCGTTGTCCATATTTATTTAACAAATAATTCCGTGACTTTCGTAAACAGGTAATCAAGGCCGGCAACATAGGCGCCTACCAGGATAGAGCCTACTGCAACTACTAAACTTAGCCTCAATGTTTCCATCCGCGTCGGCCAGACTACTTTTTGTAGTTCTTCGTACGACTGGCGGACATAAGTTAACGGGTTCAAAGCCACTAAAAACTCTCCCTCTTTTGTCAATTTTATCAAAATAAAATTGGGATTAGCGTGTATGTTAACAAATGAATGGAGATGTGGCAAGTTTGGTGGCAGGCGGAGCATTTTGTGTTAAAATTTTTCCATGGCTCAGAAAAAGGTCCGTAAAGCTGTAATACCGGCGGCTGGGTTCGGAACCCGCTTTCTTCCCGCAACAAAAGCCCAACCAAAAGAAATGCTGCCGATTGTCGACAAACCGATTATCCAATATGTGGTGGAGCAGGCTATTGAAGCGGGGATTGAGCAGGTAATAATAGTCACAGGCTGGCATAAGCGGGCGATAGAGGACCATTTCGACAGGCATTTTGAACTTGAATCGAGGCTGGAACAATCCGGAAAAGACGAATTGCTCTCCCAAATTAAGGCAATCTCGGATCTTGCAAATTTCGTGTATGTACGGCAAAAGGAACCTCTCGGTAACGGCCACGCCGTTCTGGTTGCAAAAGATGTTGTAGGGGACGAACCGTTTATGGTTATGTGGGGGGACGAGTTTTTCCAGGCGGACCCGGTTGCACCTGCCCAGCTTATTGCTGCCTTCGAAAAATACGGCAATCCGGCAATTGCGGGTGTTAGGATTGCGAAGCAGGATTTGCATAAGTATGGGATTGCCGATGTCACCCCGGTAGAGGGTAACGTGTTCAAAATCAATAAAATTGTGGAAAAGCCAAAGGTGGAAGAAGCCCCTTCGGACCTTGCAACCCATGGAACTTATTTATTTACGCCCGATATTTACGATATTTTGGAAAAACTTAAGCCCACAAAGAGCGGGGAAATCTGGATTGCAGACGCAATAGACGAGTTAATTGCAAAAAGAGAAGTTTACGCGGTCGAACTCAAAAATGCCAAGTATTACGATTGCGGAAATAAACTGGCTTACTTAAAGGCTATGGTGGACCATGGGTTACAGCATCCTGACATCAGCGGGGAATTTAAAGAATACCTCAAAAACCTCGAACTATAGAATTACATATCTACAGCTTCGTTTAGAATTTCGGAGTTTCCCGTCAGGGGCCGGCTTAAATCTTCTGGTTACATCATGGAGCTGCCAGGACCTGGCTATTTTGGAATTTGTTGAAACCACGATAAAAAGATGTTCAGGACGACTCGGGTGTAACAGGTGAAAATCGGATTGCCATAGCTTTTTTATAGTCTTCATTTCTTAGCACGCAGCCGAATGATCTTATAAACCTTCTATAAAGCGGTGAATAGACGGATTCCAGGCTGTTTGTTCTGTAGACGCTGTTTCTTTCCAGAATTGAATCCAAAGACGGTTCTTTCGGAAAATAGGGAAATAAAAATTCGAGGCGCCTGATAAGGTCGTTTGGATTTTTGGCCTTGCCGGGAAAGGTCTTTGCGATTTCGCGAAACGCCCTGTAAAGATTGTCGTCCAGACTGCATCCGTTGTACTTGGCACACACATTAATTTCACTTAAGGCTTGTTGGCCACGAAGCGCTGCCATCGATGCCAGCTGCATCGAAAGTCCGTAGACTGCCGAGTGGTCGAATGATAAGTTATCCGCAACCTTTTCAAGTGGCAGGTTTTTTGCGATTGTCGGGATTTGGTATTGAGTAAGCCCATGCCAGATTGTTTTTCCCAATATTTCCCTCCAAAAATTTGCCGAATTAAGCTTTGCAAATTCTTCAAAATAGTACTTTGGGTCAAGCCAGCCCTCGACGTCCCCACCTATTTTTATAAAGTCAAAGAAAGCGCTAAACAATTTTATATTGCGGAGTGTGCCTTCTGTTGCGGTTAAAGGTAGTCTTTGGGAACTTACAATCGACTCCTCTATTGCTACATCCGTAATTGCTTGACTAATAAGACCGACTTCATCTCTTAGTTTTTGGTTTTCATAGTTATATGGTGAAGCTTCCAGGTATCCCATGGCGGGAATTATACAATTTGAAAGAAGAATATTTAAATATAGCCGGGAATATTAGGCGGCGCAGTTAATCCCGATTTTATACCTGTTATGTTGTGATTTGTTTATGATACCCGAAGAAGTTGGGGAAATTTCTATCTTGCAACTTGCGCCATCTGTAAAGACGATGCTTCCGGGCAAGGATGTCAGGATAAGGGAGTTTGATTGCCATCCGCCGGATGTAAGATAGCTTTTATAATAATTGTAAATTCCTGGCCACGGATCGTCTGTTTCAAATATGATCTTGGCGTTGGGTTTACAGTTTTTATCGAAATAAAAGCAAAAGCCCCCTTTTGTATCAACTATCCAAAGGGATGCGTTCGGGTATCTAAAAATCAATTCGGCTATCTGACTTGATTCTTGGTCGGGTTTTCTGATGTTAACCGAATAAAAATAATACAGGCCACCCGCTAGGACAATTAAGACTGCCGCAACTGCTACAAATCCGCTGTTTTTCCTCATATTTTTAGTGTAACAAGTAAAGGCGGAAACAGCTATGCCGGGCTTTAATTTGACGAGCGCTACTTTACGATTTACTATGGACTTTCCAATGAGGCATTTAGCGGTTTTTTCGCCACAGTACGCAAAAAAGATTTTTACGGGCGAAAAAAAAGTAGAAGGACGTTTTTCGCGGATTAAGATTGCGCCGTACGGAGTTGTTTCCGCAGGTGATGCGGTTTTAATAAAGATTCCGGGCGAAAAGGTTGTCGGTCAATTTATTGTCGATAGGGTAATTTACTTTGACCATCCCAGGCAGGAGGAATTTTCCGAAATAAAAAAGAAATACGCAAATGCGCTTGCCTTGGAAAAGTCGTTTTGGTTAAAACGCGAGAAGATTAATTACGTAACTCTAATGTTTATCAGGACCGTTAATAAGTTTATTGTCCCGCCGAAAATTGTTAAGCACGACCTTAGGCCTTGGGTAGTTTTGGAGTAGAAGTTTTTCTCCTTTCAGTCAGTGCGAAGCAATGACGCTTTGAGAATATGCTGGATTGTAGTCCGTTGTAACTTCCGGCAGCATTTTGATCCACTTTCACTATATTGCCAAAATAGGTTTTTCCGTGATAAATGATACATGTAAGTTAGTGTTACTAATGTGTCCAATGATAAGGTTATAAACAAGATTTTATCTTTCCACCATAACCTGATAACAGTTAGGCCAAGAACTTCCTTTGGCAAGATTTTCAAAACAATAAATAAAGCGAAAAAACTTGAATATATCTATGTGGAAAAACCTAAGGTTGGGCAAATGGCCGCAGTGATGGCAACAAAAGTATTGGGTAAAAGTTTCTTTTGGATCCAGAAGTTTGAAAACCCGCCTGTTCCTGACTTACTGGCAAAACTACTGCTTTCGCAGGCTGATAAAATTATCGTTTCCAACCGTAAAGAGGCAAACAGGGTCAAATCTTTCGGGATTTCCAAATCTAAAATAGACCTGCACTACAAAAAAATATCCGGTTGATCAATTCCGGTAACCCGTGCCATGCTTGACTATAAGGTATTTATCAAGATAAAATAACTGTAGTAAGAAAGGTAACTTCATAAAACTCCGTTCCCGCTATCTATCTTTTTGATGATTAAGTAATATATGTTTTCGTCAATTTTTAGAAAGGAGAGTGATTATTTTGGCAACTAAACTATTTGTTGGCAGTCTTCCGTTTTCAACTACATCGGACGAACTTCGCGATGTTTTTGCAAAAGCTGGTGAAGTAACCGAGGCAAACGTCGTTATGGATAAGCAAACAGGCAGATCCAGGGGATTCGGTTTCGTAGAAATGTCTTCCGAGGAAGCAGCAAAGAAGGCTGTTTCCGAACTTAACGGTGCGGAAGTAGGCGGAAGAAAAATTTTTGTTTCGGAAGCAAGGCCTCAGGCGCCACGGGAAGGTCAGTAAAATTAAAACGTGACCATCATCAAAGTCCTAAACAGGCAGAGAAAGCCCCTTGTGTGCCGTCTTGATTTTCCCAAGACGCAGGCAAAAGGGGCTGTTGTCGTTGTGCATGGTTTCAAGGGATCCGCGGCTCAGGTGCATATAAGCGCTATTGCCCAATCAATTTGCGACGCGGGTTTTATTACGCTTCGGCCGGATCTAACTTGTGATCCGGGCGAATCTTATCTTCCTTTTTCCGAGATGACTTATGCCCGGGAACTTTCGGACCTTGGGGATATTACACAGAATTTTTCAAATATGGACAAGGTAAAGGGGCTCCCCATAGGAATCTGCGGGCACAGCTTAGGTGGAATGCTGGCTGCGGAAATTGCGGCAAACCGGGAGGAAGTAAAAGCACTAGTTACACTTTCCGCAGTATTTGACTGGAAATTTGTCATAGAGAATATATTTATGAAGCCTTATAAGGAAGCTATGCGTGATTTTAATGAGAAAGGTTGGTCATATGTCTGGAGCAAATCACTCGAAAGAAGACTGAAGGTCGGAAGAGCGTTTTATGAGGACATAGCCGGGCGGACGGCGGATAATTTCGCCCAAAAAATAAAATGCCCAACTTTGGTTGTTTCTTCGGGTAAAGATGAATCGGTTGTTCAGGATCATGCCGAAAAATATCTGAAAAATATTGGGTCTATGGTCAAAAAAATGGTAATTATCGAAGGCTCCGATCATAATTACTCGCAGGGTAAATGGCTCGATACGGTTTGTGGTCTTACGGCTGGCTGGTTTGCCGGTCATCTTCAATAGGACGCCCGCGTGTTATTCTGCTAGACTTAAGGTAGTCTGCTAATGGATTTTGCTTCCTCGCAATTATTAGGTTTGGGCGTCTCTGTTGTTGCGGCTCTGGTTCTTCTTGCTGCTTATTTTTTTGTCAGGAAAATAGTAAGTCAACTTCGGCTGGCTTCCAGGCGGGAAGCGGAACTTGCCCGTAAGATTTACGAAACCGAAGTAATGCGGGAAATAGGCGACAGAATCGGTTATTCTCTGGATGGCGCAAAAATTGTTGAAATTATCAGCGGATCGCTTGGAAAGTTATTACAGTACTCCACCATTTGTTACATGATATTTCCAAAAGGGGAAAAGGCCAAATTTGCGTGCCTGGTTAACGAAACCGTCGGGCAGTCTTTTGTCAAAGATGTAAAGTCTAAAATGGCTAAGGCATCCGGGAATCTTACGAAAATCCCGCTTTTGGAAAAAGACGTAGACGAAAGCCTTTCGGGAGGGTTACTTGATGACGATTTGGATTTGGCGGTTAAATCATATTTCGAACTGCCGGTTTTTATCGGTGAAAAACTGGCCGGAATTATAAGTATTGCTTCGGTTAGGGAAAATCTTTACGACGAAGAAAATACGGCAGTTCTAACAAGAATTGCCAAACATGCGTCTGCCGCTGCGACCAGGTTTCATGAAGTATTACAAAACGAAAAAGGCAAGTTAGCCCAAGCCGTACAGGCACTTTCCGATGGTATTCTTATGGTAAACGGTGATTATGAGTTACTTTTAGTTAATAAAAAACTCTCCCAGCTTCTTGGGATCCTGGAAAAACCGGCTCTTTTCGATATAGTCAACGCGCTTTCGGGAAGCCTGGATTTACGGTCTTTGATGGAGGAGGCCCTTAGTTCTGAAGGAACAATGTATGCCCGGGAAATAGTAGTTAAGGAAAAAGTCTTTCAGGTTGGCGCATCAAAAGTTTTGGAAAGAAATACCGACAAACCAATGGGCGTTTTAGTTGTTTTCCATGATGTTACGGACGCAAAGTCGTTGGAAAAACTGCGCGCGGATTTTACGTCGATGATGGTTCACGAACTACGCGCTCCTTTAACAAGTATTAAATCTACAGTGGAACTTCTTAAATCGGAGGTTGTAAAGGCAGAACCTTCGGAAATTGTGAAGTACTTATCTACTGTTGATTCTACTTCCCAGTCAATGCTTGAGGTTGTAAATGACCTTTTGGACGTTGCAAAAATGGAATCCGGTAGGTTCGATGTGATTTGCGAAAAAGGGAATATCGACGAGCCGATCCGTGACAGAGTAGAGGCGTATCAGGCTTTGGCCGGTACTAAAAACCTTAAGCTGTCAGTGGAAATTGAAAAAGCCCTGCCGCAGGGCTTTTTTGACAAGGTAAGAGTTAAGCAGGTTATGAATAATTTGCTTTCCAACGCAATTAAGTTTACACAAAGCGGTGATGTAAAGGTAAAAGTTTATTCCGGGAAGGAAAATGAAAATGTAGACAGCATCGTTGTTTCCGTTTCCGATTCCGGAATCGGGATCGATTCGGAGGAAGGGAGAAAACTATTTTCCAGGTTTGGCCAGCTGGTAAGAAGCAGGAGGACTGCTGCGTTAAAAGGGTCCGGACTCGGGTTATACATTGCCAAAGGTATTGTTGAAGCGTGGGGAGGGAGAATATGGTACAAGTCCGACGGGGCAGGCATGGGCAGCACTTTTTACTTCACGGTGCCTGCGGTACCGCCTAAACCGGAGAGCCAGTCTTCGGTTGGTACTAATTTCGTGTTTAGTAATGTTGCCCGGGCCTAGGTATTTAAGTATTTTCCGGTTTTCGGTTAGAATATATAGGTAGATGTCAAAAATATATGTTGTAGAGGACGACCTGAGCCTGGCCGAGATTTATAAGAAAAAGCTCGAGGAGGGAGGCCACAGTGTTCAGATTGTTTCCGATAAGGACGCGGTTAAAAAAGTTAACGAAGACAAGCCGGAGCTGGTTCTTCTTGACATTTTGATGCCGACAAACGGTCTTGATATATTGCGCGATATTAAGGCAGATCCGAATGTATCCGGTATTCCGGTCCTTCTGCTTACAAATGTAGCAGATGAATTAAGTATTGAAAGAGGCTTAAAGTATGGGGCGGACGGATATATGCTTAAATCGGAAATGACGCCGGACCAGGTCCTTTCGCAGGTTAATAACACGCTCGAGAAAAATGTGCCTCCCCAGCCCTAGACTTTCTTGAGGTCCTCGAGTACGATTCCGCTGGTTACGTCGACTGTTGCTATGTATGCTTCGCCTTTTTCGGTCTTTACGCGAACCTGGAATTTGTTTTTCCCGTCCCACGAATCAAAGGTAATTCCGCACCGGCATTTATCGCCCGCAATGTTATAGACCTTATTAACAACGTCATCGCTTATCACTTCGCCCGTTTCTTCGATAATAGTAATTGTAGACGCACCGGCGACTGTTTGGGTTAGGACTACATATTTTGGCCCTTTGTCCTGGGAAACGGAAATTGTAAGGCCGGCACCACCTATTGGTACTCTGCCTGCCGTGTATCCTAAAGTACTGTCGTCGGAAAGGGTGCTGATTTTTATTGCGGATTCCCCGCTTAGGTCCTTATTTGTAATATAGGCTGATGCTTTGGGTATACCACCTTCTTCGCCACTTTTAATAATGATAAATTTTCGCGCAACACCTTTGGAATCTTTAAAATTGATTATTCGAAGTATTTCCATGCCCATAAAGGATCCTGTGGCATTTTCTTCTTTAGTTTCGCCCTGTCCGATTTTTGGCACCAGACCTGTTTTTTGGAGTATGAAGTAAATTGCAAAAAGACCGGCGGCTATTAAAATTATCAGAGTAAAGAGGGATGTAACTGTGCTGCCGCGTTTGAGTATGGGCTTTTCAGGCATACATTTATTGTAGCAAGTATTTAGAGGGTAGCAATATGTCGGCATGGGATCAGGGCTAACAAGGAGAGACCTTGTGCGCACGACAAGGTCTCTCCTTGTTCTTAACTCTATTCCGCCCTTATTAACTTTCCGTCCGGATCAAGTTCGATATAGTGTTTAACCTGGCCGTTTCTGAACTCGGCACACTGGTTCTCTTCTTTGTCATCAACAGTCTGCCTTGGGTTATGGGCAATATCCAGGACCCAGTCGGGGGCAACTGCACCAAGACACGGCCCGTTTGAAAAATCCGTCCCGCTTGCCTTGGCTTTTGCGTATGTGTTCAAAGCATTTTTAAGTGCTTCATCGTCGATTTTGGTATCCGCCTGTTGTTCCACAACTTCCGGTGGCGGGGAAGTTGAAGGCCTAGTACTCTTTGATGAATACCATTTGTAACCAAAAGAGATAAGCAGGGCGAAAAAGAAGAGCATAACGAGGATGTAAACAACAGTGGAGACAATAAATGCCCTTCGATGTGGCTCAGGGTGAATCGCTCGGGCAGAACGCATGTAAGCTTATCGTAGATTGTCTTTTGCTGTCGCGTCAAGAAAACGACCAACAAGGAGAGACCTTGTACGCACGACAAGGTCTCTCCTTGTTGTGGTTGACCTTACAGGACAATTATTTCTTCCTGCAGTTTCCCGAGCATTTTTGCCCTCCCGTTTTTAATTACCACCAAATCTTCTATCCTAACTCCGCCCCAGCTTGGGAAGTAAAGCCCGGGCTCGATGGAAAAGACCATGTTTTCTTCCAATACATGGTAGGAACTTGCCCTTAAATGGGGCGCTTCGTGGACTTCCAGGCCGATTCCGTGACCGAGGCCATGCAGGAAGTTGTCGTGCAATTTTGCCGCCTCAAATACGCTGTGGGCGGTATCATGCGCTTTTTGGGCGCTAAAGCCGTGAGTGATAGCATCAATTGCCTTTTTTTGTGCTTTTTCGACCAGCTTATAGATGTTTATTTGTTCATCTTTGGGTTTTCCGATAAAAATTGTCCTGGTTATATCCGCGCAGTAATTATTGTGCTTGGCTCCAAAGTCGACCAGTAACGTGTTTCCTGTTTCGAGTTTCTTGTTTCCGGTCAGATGGTGTGGTTTTGCCGAATTTCGGCCAACAGCAACGATCGTTTCAAAAGATAAACCCTGTCCTCCCAGACTTTTAATAATTTTTTCCAGTTTTTCCGCAATTTCAGTCTCGGTCTGGACGGTCTTGATAGTTTTAAGGAGCTGACCGAAGGCTTTTTGGGAAATAATTTGCGCACGTTCAATGTTTTTTATTTCTTCTGCGGTCTTTTTAATCCGAAGGTTTTCAATGAAATTCTCGTATGGAACAAGGAGAGACCTTGTCAGGAGTTTTTTTAATTCCTGATATTCGGAATACTTTAAGTTGTCTTGCTCAAAGCCTACCCGTTTTTTACCCGCAAGAAGCTTTTTAATGATTTTGAACATTTGGTCGCGTTCCTGGGCAACATGAACTTCGAGGTCTTTCGTTTCTAGAGACTTTGCTTCAGCCTGATAGAGCCTGGGGGCGATTAGATGTTTTTGGGGTGTTAGGACAAGAATGGATTCGCGTTCTATGGGAGAAACGCCTTTAAAACTTGTGAGGTAAAAAATATTAACCGGATTTGTGACAATAAAAGCAGTAATACCCTTTGGTAAATCAGTCATTAAGTGTGAATTATATCAGTTAACTTAAGATTGAGGTTCTTAGCGGTTTGGCCAAGTCCATGGGCTGCTCGAGGGTGACGATGAAGCTTTTCTGCAAACCGGCCACTCCGGTTTTGTCGTAATTAAACCTGCAATATATCTTTGGATTAAGAGTGCGTCGACACTTGTAACTTTTCCATCTGCGTCAACATCTGCATATTTGGGGTCGGATTTAAATTGAATGGTTCCCGCGACCACCTTTAGAATTTGCTGTGAGTCCGTTGCATTTACAAGTCCGTCATAATTGACATCACCATAAGGGTAACAGGGCCCCTTAGGGTTGAAGTATGTCGCCTGTGATTCCTGGGTTTGCTTTTTGACGGATAACGTCCCGAGTTTTTCGCCGACCTGTGGTGCAAGAGAAACTAGACCTAAGAAGCCGACAAGAAAGGCAAGGCCGAGATAAACTGCCAGAAACCTCATCCCGCGGTGCTGGTTGGAAGCCGCCTTGAAGGTTTTTTTTAGGCCGAAAAGGTCGGTTTGGTCCTGGGGCATCTTTATTTAACAGTAACAATAATTTTCAACGCTTGTCAAAAGGGTAAAGAACGAGGACTGTCCTCGTGTCATACGGTTCGAGGTAGAATAAAATTAGGACAATGGGAGACTTCATAAAGAATGAAGCCGGCGTAAATGTTTACATTCCCGGATCGAAGCAACCAAATGTTCCAATAGAGAGGCCTGTTTCGGCTCGGGCGGCAGAAACAAGAGGCGGCATTTATCTTGAGGTTTTGGGTGCAGGGTTGGTAATTGCTGCAGCGATAGGGGCAAGCGAAACGGTGTTTGCTGATTCGGGCCCGGGCCCTTTTGAAAACGATAATGGAACAAAGAACCGGGTAATTGTCCCGCCGGAGCAACCTCCAGTCTATGAAATATCTAAGATTTATCCCAATAATCTTGAACTACTATACCCGGGTTTGGATGTGTACCAACAGGTGAGTGCTTTGGATGTTTCCGTGGATTCTGCCGAAAATTTTGCCTTGAGTGGTGATGACGTAAAGAGGTTAAAAGACCTTTTTCCAAAGGTGGAACATTTTGCCGGAAAGTACGGTATTCCTAAATGGATCATGCTTGGGCAAATTGCAGCTGAGAGTAAAGGAGATCCTGTTGCAATTTCTCCTGCCGGTGCCGAAGGTGTCGCGCAGATTATGCCATGGCTTTCAGCTGAGAGGGGAATTGATGCCCGTGATATTGACGCAAGTCTTGATACCATGGGACAGATTCTACGTGATGAGTATGACCGGTTTGGAGACTGGAGCCTGGCGGTGTGGAGTTGGCATGTGGGTGACGGTGAAGTGTACCGGGCAGTTCAATTGTATGAACAATCAACCGTTGTCGATTCTAAACTCATGGATATTGTTGTACCGGCCGGAAAGGTTGGGGGAAATAATGCGGATATGGAGGTTGCAAGAAAAAGGGAAGAGTATAAACAATTCATAGGGGCAAGTAAGGTTAATGTTTTTAAATTGATTAAAATAGACGCGGTTAAAAGTCGTTACGAAGGGCCCGGTTTTGATTTGACCTTAGAATATTTAAATAGAATTGCCGGACTTTCTATTAAGCTTGAGGATTTAATAGAGGGTAGGGTTCAAGTAGTTCAAGAGCATCATGTCGAGTAGATTTAGTTGGCTTCCGAGTACCGGATTTTTCGGATCCAGCGGATTATTAAAAGTTGTCGGTTGGTTTGGCGCAGGCGAGGGAGTCGATTCGTTGAATGAGGGGATGTTGAATTTTTTCTGCAGTTCCTTCGAGTAATCTTCGAAATCTGTGGCGTTTTCGGGTACTTCCATAATTACGTTTTGGTTAAAGTCGGAAAGCTCGGTGGTTGCCTTTATTTCAATAGGCACCGGGGATTGTGGTGCCAGGCTGATTAGATTTTGCGAGGTGCTTGGCGATTTGGGAATAGTAAAACCACCGACAATTTCGGATTTGGTGATGTAACCTGTTTTCTTGCTAACAGAAACTATAATTTCAAATTTGTCCAGTTTATCGACCATTTCCGCCAAGTTTTCTTTTTCTAAAGTTTTGTCCAGCTTGGACTTATCCGATTCAGCAATAACAGTTGCCAGATCATAGAGAAAATCGGCGATCTCGTTTTTGGGTGGCGTAATCCGTATTTCATATGCATCGCCTGTGGATTTCATTTTTGACCACCGGTGGGACTTGGTAATGTAGTTTTCAAATACCGTCCTGATTTTTTCAATTGCCTGGTCCATATCCGGCACTTCTTCCTGCTTGTATTTTGCAATGTCTACGAAATACCACTTGCCCTTTATATCCGTAAATTGTGAAACAAAGTAACCGCCGGGAAGTTCATTAATTTTGAAATACAGCATTTTATTGATGACCTTTACGTAAGCTGATGCCGAAAAACTCATGCCTTCCACATCCAGTTTTCCGGAAAAATGCGCTTCGGATTTTGTCTGTTTTTTTTCTTTGAAATCCAGGGGACCGGAAACGGTCAGCGAGGCACTTTTAAAGGGATAGTCTTTTGCGCCGGTTGAAACCTCCAGGGTTGTTTTGGCAACGGCTGTTTTTAAAGATGCCATTTTTGTTTGTGTACCCGAAAGGATTATTCTTGGAGTTTTGGGCAGGGGAGTTTTGGAAATAATTGAGTCGATTACCGACCGTACTTCTTTGGGTGGTGAATAAATCTTGTAGTTGTTGTAGGCAAGGCCGACCGGTAAAGTGGCAATAATAATAAAAAGAAAAGCGATTAATGCCAGAATTATTTTCGATTTACCCCCGCTTGTCTCTTTGATGTTTCGGATTATCGGTGGCGGTTTGGTTGCTTGAGCGCCTTGTGTAGGGGCAGTATGTCCGACGGTTGGGAAGCCCTGTGCGTTTATACGGCCGATTGGCGTTGCGCTGTTTAAATCGGAGGGCGGGGGCGTTTCCGGTGTAATTGGTACAAACCTTGGGTCAGAAGTTGGGGATGGTTTTGGATTTGGTTGAGGTTTGGGTAGGGGTGGAATTATTTCTGCGTTTGCTTTTGGCGGAATTTCGGGAGGGGGAGGATCAAGAGGAATTTCCTTGACGTTTTTTTCTTCGTCATCCACTTACTTAATGGTAGAGCGTAGTTGGTAGCAGCGTCAAGGAAAAGATTGACGAGGACGGTCCTCGTATTACCGTCGACGAACAAGATCGGACCTTGTTTAAATGTCTATAGGCTAGATTGCTTCGCAAGATAAGAAGGGGGAACAACTTTTGCCAATTCGGAAAATGCCCAGGAATCAACCAACTTTATTCCGCTTGCTGCTGCCTCTGCCTCTTTTTTGGTGAAACAGGAGCCTATGGTGACTTTGTATTTTTTTCTAAGGTTGAAGCCGCGGATTTTGGGTGAGTCGTAATCAGTCACTCCCTCAATTCCTATGCCAACAAACAAAATGGCTATGCCGTTTTCCAAATCGTCCGCTCTTATTAACAAGGTGGCCAGCGGACGGCTTTGCGGTGCTTCGGAAAGACTTATCTCGCGGGTTGCCTGTGGCGTCATCATTAAAGCGCCCCCTTTTCCCAAGGTTTTAATACCTTCCCTAAGATATTCCCTGAATCCGGTGGTCGGGGACACGTCTTTGAATTTAGGTTTTTTGAGTGT
>JACQIV010000026.1 GCA_016198325.1 Candidatus Curtissbacteria bacterium | reverse complement strand
TCGGAATCAGTCAGCAAGAAAACCGATTATGTGGTAGTCGGCTCCGAAGCCGGTTCAAAATTAGAAAAGGCGAAGCAACTCGGCATTAGAACAATAGACGAGAAAGAATTTCTTGAAATGTTGCGCTAAGTTTTTCGTTCCCTTATACTAAGCCCAGTAGTGAGCCCGCGATAAATTTCGCTCAATTTATTAAAACGTTGCTGGTAGCACCACAATAAAGGTTAAATTTTAAAATATATACTTATTTAACCCCGATACGCGAAATTAAAATAAATTGCTATCGCGGATCTACTACTGGGTAAGGGCGCGAATATCGCGTTAAGGGCCGATAAGGGCCATTATTTTAATTTAGAATATGTTTAAATCAAGAGAACTGAACTTGATAATATCTGCCGTCAGGGACCGTAGAGGGCTCTATTTTGGTATTTTAGCTGCGCTTTTTGCAGCTACTATTTCAGCCATAATACCCTATATTTATGGTCGTTTGGTTGACATTGCTATTACCCCGCATTCCCAGATAAAAATCATTCTGGGCCTAATTTTATTATGGCTAATTTTGTCATTTTTTATCAGTTGGCTTAATCGCTACAGTAATCGTAAATCTTATGAACTTGCAGTTGAGGTCAGGAATAGATTGATAGTTGATTTATTCCATCATATTTTAAATCTACCGCTCAAATTTCACAAAGAGAGAAAGATGGGAACCATTATGGATAGGGCGGAAAGGGGAATGAATGACATCTTCAATTTCATAGAGCAGACAGTTTTCTCGTTTCTGCCGGCGGTCATTTCTTTCTTTATCGCTTTGATAATCCTTCTCTTTGTCGAGTGGCGTTTAAGTATTATTTTGGTAGTTGCGAGTTTTAGTTATGTTTTGATAACCCTCGCCTACACAAAGAATATTGTCCATAAACAAAAAATAATGCATCGCGGCTGGGAAAATGCTTACGGGGGCCTTTGGGACTCTGTCTTTAATGTTGAAGCCGTTAAGTCATCGACAAATGAGGAATTTGAAAAGAGGAGGAATATAAAAAACTTCGGCATCGCCGCTAGGATTTTCAAAAATTGGCGCTCGATTTGGCAAAAAATGGATGTTTGGCAGGGAGCGATTTTTACCCTGAGTTTTGTCGCCGTTGTGAGCACCGGAGTTTTTATGTTGCGCGCCGGCACCTTAACTCCCGGTAAATTGATAATGTTTATTGGCTATACAAGTCTTTTAACCTCGCCTTTGTCCCGGCTTGCCCAGCAATATCGAATGGCAAAAACCGCCAGTTTCAGCTTCAGGCGCGCCATTGCATATTACGATATTTTTCCCGAAAAAGATTTATCTATTTCAAGAGAAATAAAGGAGGTGCGGGGAAAAATTTCTTTTAACGAGGTGAATTTCGGATACAAAAAAGAAAACCCCACATTGAAAAATATTTCATTTGAGGTAAAACCCGGTGAAACGGTAGCTTTGGTCGGCGAGAGTGGAGTGGGAAAGAGCACCCTCGTCGGCCTTATTGGTCGTTATCATATCCCGCAGAAAGGGAAAATATTCATTGACGGTATTGATATAAGGAAAATTAAAATAAAGTCATTGCGGGATAAAATCGGGGTGGTTCCCCAGGAGGTATTGCTCTTCAATGATACAATCAAGAATAATATCCGTTACGGTAGGATTAACGCAAACGATGAAGAAGTAATTATTGCCACCAAAGCGGCCAATGCTCACGAATTCATAGAGAAATTTCCCAATAAATACAATCAGCTGGTCGGCGAACGAGGTATTAAACTTTCAACTGGACAGAAACAGCGGGTGGCCATTGCCCGGGCGATTTTGCGCGACCCGAAGATTTTAATTTTGGACGAAGCCACCTCAGCCCTGGACTCAGCTTCGGAAAGATTAGTCCAAGAAGCGCTCAAAAAACTGATTAAAGGACGAACAACCTTTATTATCGCCCATCGCTTAAGCACCATTCAGCATGCGGATAAAATCATCGTTCTTGAGAAAGGAAAAATTGCGGAAATGGGAACGCATGGCGAATTGATGAAAAATCCAATGGGCATTTACAGAAATTTCTGGGAATTACAGACAGCTATTCAGTCCATTCGATAAACTGGGGACTGCCCCGGGCAAAGTCGAAGGGCAAAAATTGAATAGTTCGGTGGTTGTGTTATTATAAGGATGGAAATGATGCGTAAAATCTTCAAGTTTTTCGATAAGTTAGAAGATAGGGTGAGAGCGGCTTTGAGTCGACATCCCATCCTTTACACTTTAATCGGCGCTATCGCCATCGTTCTTTTTTGGCGCGGTGTTTGGCTCACTGCTGATTTGTTCCCGTTTTTAAGCGGCCCCAACTCGCTGATTCTAAGCATCTTAGTGC
>JACQIV010000001.1 GCA_016198325.1 Candidatus Curtissbacteria bacterium | reverse complement strand
TCTTCGGTCATTATACTTTCGGCTTTTGCGATTTCTTCTGGTGATGGAAATTGTTCTGGCATATAAAAAATTTTCTTTTCCCAAAACGGAATCGCCAACTGATTTTTTCGCCCAAAATCCCTTACAATTTAATCGCCGAGTCCTTCGATTTCACTCAGGATAAACTCCGCGAGGCGACAACAAATCGCTTGCAAATTCCTCACTGGTGCCCAGGAGAGGAATCGAACCTCCACACCTTTCGGTACACGGTCCTAAACCGTGCGCGTCTGCCAGTTCCGCCACCTGGGCTTAGCATTGAATTTTACCAAAATTTAAGAGTTCTTACGAGCTATTTTGACGGCGTCTTCGTGAGCTTTCCATTCAAAAGAGTCGTTCAGTGGTTTGAGCTTAATGTCGCCATATTTATTTCTTAAAGCGGTTGACAGTAGATAATCCGCAAAGTGTGGGTTTTTAGGTAGAAGTGAACCATGAAGATAGCATCCGAATGCGTTTTTATACCAGGTTCCTTCCGTTTTGTCTTCACCATTATTTCCCCGTCCGGACACAACTGACCCAAGTGATGGATTTTCTGTGTAAGTTTTTCCGGAGTGGTTTTCGAAGCCAACTAGATAGTTAGTTGGATAATTGGATAATTGGATAGTTGGAGAGTTGACGGAAATTGCAGAAAAAATGTCTGCATTAAGCTCTATGAGTATATTACCGATCATTCTTTCGCTTGAGCCAAGCGTATAGCCTTTGAAAAGACCAATCCCATTAAGGGTTTCTCCTTCAATAGTTTTGAAGTAGTCGAGTAAGAGCTGGTAACCCCCGCAAACAGAAAGTAAAACTTTTCCGTTTTCTATTTCACTTTTTAATACACCTGCTTTTGTTTTTAAATCTTCCGAGACGATAACCTGTTGCCTGTCCTGCCCACCCCCAAAGAAAAATATATCGTATATTTTTTCGTCCAACCTTTGACCAATTGTAAGCTGTGTTATTGCCACATCTACCCCTCTTTTCTCGGACCTATATTTTAAAGCCAGGATGTTTCCCTTGTCCCCATATGTATCCATAAGGTCGGGGTAAAGATGACAAATTGAAAGTTTCATTGCTTGTGCCACTTTGTAGCCCCACTTTTCTCTAAATGTTTTTGGAGTTCTAATAAAGCCGTGTAAGTGGGTAGGACAATTAGAGTATTATTTTTGTTTGTTTTATTTAACGCATGATTATATGAGTAAGATATTTCCTTATGTACTGTTATATTACTCATATTTGCGTATTTTAACCTGAGAGCTATATCCCATGCTCTGGTTCCTGAGCAAAAAATGTTTAATTTTGTTCCAGTGATGATTTCCCAGGATGTATCCCATATCCAGGAGACGTCGGTTCCGTCTGCAAGCCTATCATTAAGACAGGTTAAGACTGTTTGAATATTTTCGTTTTTTAGAACAGAGAGCACTTCGTTTGCACCTGTAGGGTTTTTTATTAGTAAAATTATTACGTTTTTACCATCAATATTTATTCTTTGAAATCTGCCGAATGCTGCTGAGAATTTTTTAAGTTTGCCAGGTAATTCGTTTACTCTTAATCCGACCTGGTCTGCTACTGCCGATGCGGCCAAAGTATTGTAGACGTTGTAAATTCCCGGCAAAGGCAAATTTATTTTTTGAGTAAATTTACCTATTTTAATTTCAAACTTCGTGGAGAAGTTTGCGCCTTTTGTAATGCCTAGGCCGGTAACCGATGTATCCGGTCTTTTAAGACTGCAATTTGAACACTCGTAAATTCCCAAATGGGAGAAATATAAAGTTTTGTAAATAAGCTTGTTTGCGCAAATAAAGCAGTATCTGATATCTGCAACGTCCTGTTTGGAAAGTAGATTTTCTGCAACTTTACCGGAGATCCCGAACAGTATTTTTTTGCCTTTAACCTTCCCTACAAGAGATGCGACTTGTGGATCGTCGGCATTCAAAATAAACGTTGTGGACTTATCCGCATCCGATATAGACCTCAACCACTTTTTCCTTGTAGAATCTACTTCACCGTAACGGTCGAGTTGATCACGGAACAGGTTTAGAATAACTACGATTTTAGGCCGAATCTGTCCGATTGCTTCAGGT
Source organism: Candidatus Curtissbacteria bacterium (assembly GCA_016198325.1). Taxonomy (GTDB): domain Bacteria; phylum Patescibacteriota; class Microgenomatia; order Curtissbacterales; family GWA2-41-24; genus JACQIV01. Next base: position 5,331 of record JACQIV010000001.1, on the reverse strand, counting down.
AATACGGCTTCGTCTACTTCCCATATGCCGAAATCCTCTTTAAGGGCTCCCGACAGGGTGGATTTACTAATAATTGATGACGCAATTCCCCGCATTAAGTTGGAACCCTGACGGTTGTGGATTGTATTAAATTTTTTGGAAAGAAAATCGGAAATCATGCGGGAAGTTGTTGTTTTGCCGTTAGTTCCGGAAATTAAAACGTTTCCACTCTGTAATCTTCGTGAAATTTTGCTTACAAGGTTGATATCAATTTTAAGGGCAAATAGGCCGGGTGCTGCTGTGCCTCCTGAGGTTTTAAAAATTTTGAGCGAGTGGTAGATTATTTTTCCAAGAAGAAGAGCAAGAAATAATTTTATATCCACAAGAGAATTTTAACCCTATTTAAACAAAAGTGAAACTTTACTCGAGGCTGTTCATCTGCGAAAAATAGGAATTTATATCCTCTGCCCATTTACCTCCGGTAAGAAGTTGCGGCGGTGCATATATTGGCATTATCTCGTCCGGTGTTGTCATTCCGCGGTCTATGTATCTTGTTTTGAGGGTTTTACCGACTGCATCGATTGCTCCTTCCCAGGAGGAGAAGACTGTCCTCCCGTTTTCAAAACCCCAGGCATTAAAGGAATCCTCGGGGGCTGCCCTGCCTCCACCCGTTTCTTTCATAGCAATTGCAGGGATTAGGCGGTAATCAATATTATATTTATCCGATACGTCAACAAGAAAAGATGAATAGGGTTCAAGCGGAGTGTTAGTAAGAAACCTTTCGATAATTATAGGCCTGTTGTCCTTAATTTCTACCCCCAGGACCTGGCCTTCCAGGTGGTTGATATTTACCGTTTCGGAAACTATCAAAGGAAGGAACTTTTCTTTTGGGATAGGCTTATTGTTTTGATGAAAAAGTAAGGAAACAACGGCAAGGGAAATCGGCGCCAAAAAAAACCACAAAAACACCAGCACCAATTTTTTAGGCATTCGTAGTTATTGTAAATATGCCATGAATAGGATCCCGAGTCAAATCTGCACGCCTTGCTAAAATATTATTAATCCCTGCATAATTAGAATATGGATGATTCTGCCCAAAATGGTCCTGCCGGAATTTCTTCACCTTATACCTCTTTCCAAACATCTGAACAGAAACAACCGGTTAGTAATCCTCCGTCTACCCAATCGGCACTTTCTTCAAACGGTCAATTACAAATAAATAATAGCCTAGGTTTAGGTAAAAATTTACACGTAGAGAAGATCCCAACGGGAATTTGGGGATTTGACGAAATTGCCCACGGCGGTATTCCATCCGGTAGAACAACATTACTTTCGGGTACTTCCGGGTCGGGAAAAACCATATTTGCGGCCCAGTTTTTAGTTACCGGGATTTTAAAATATGCGGAAAGCGGGGTTTTTGTAACTTTTGAGGAAACACCGGTGGATATTATCAAAAATATGAAAGGGTTTAACTGGGATTTACAGCTTTATATAGATAGAGGCCGGCTGGCATTTGTTGATGCTTCCCCCTCGGAAGAGGATTCTATTGAGCTTGGAGATTTTGATCTAGGTGCATTTATGGCAAGGCTAATGTACGCGGTGAAAAAGGTTAATGCAAAAAGAATGGCGATAGACTCAATTTCTGCCCTATTCCCCCGCTACACGGACCAGGCTCTAATTAGGCGGGAGCTTTTTAAGATAAGTTCAAAACTAAAGAAAATGGGTATAACAACTATTATTACCGGAGAGAGATTGGGTGAAGGTGATGCTAAGGCCGGCAGGTTCGGTGTTGAAGAATTCGTTTCCGATAACGTGATTCTTTTACACAATGCTGTTGACGAAAATATCGGCGACAGAAGAAGATCGATTGAAATTCTTAAGTTTCGGGGAACTACTCATGAAACCCAGGACACACCAATGTTAGTACGCGAAAACGGAATAAATGTTTTCCCACGGCCAAGTCTGCATTACGAAGCGAGGGAATTTCCAAACGTAAAAATGCCAACAGGTATAGACGGGTTGGATGAAATGTTATTTGGCGGATTTTATTCTAATTCCATTACTTTAACTACCGGTCCGTCGGGTGTTGGTAAAACCGTAATGTGCTTAAGCTTTGTTATAGAAGGGGCCAAAAGAGGCGAGAAGGGTCTAATGTTTGCATTTGAAGAATCGGAGGAAGAACTTTTCAGGAACGCCGCCAGCTTTGGGTGGGATCTAAAAACGTTAGTCAGGAACGGGCTAATTAAACTTTATTGTTCGGTTCCGGAAAGGCTGAAAGCGGAGGAGCATTTTAAGCATATCCAGGACATTACCGAACTATATAATGTGAAAAGGTTTGTTCTGGATTCATTATCATCGCTTAAGAGAATTTACACTCCAATTAAGTTCCGCGAGTTTTCGATAGGTCTTAATGCTTACTTGAAAAATAAAGGAGTTACTTCTTTAATCACGGAAACCACTTCTTCCCTATTGGAGGTTGGGGAAGCGACAGAAACTCATTATTCATCTGTTGCCGATAGCGTAATACTTATGAAGTATGTTGAAATTGAAGGGAAACTTAAGAGGATGCTTGTTGTGGTAAAAGCAAGAGGTATGGACCATGATAAAAGGCTGCGGGAAGCTGTAATAGACAACACCGGTTTCCATATAGGTGAACCGTTTGCCGGAATTGATAACTTAATGATGGGAAGGGGCGCTACCAAGCACCAGGCAATTGATAGTTTTGTAAAAGAGGAATAATGGCAGATCCGACTAAAATTTTGTTATTTATAAGCAAAACTTCCATCTATTTTCAGATTACAATGGAAGAATTCCAGAAACTTCTAAAGGCCCTTGAAAGTATTCAGCCGTTTACTGCTGAAATTATCGATGTTACCGAAAAACCTGAGCTTGCCGAACAATATAAAGTAGATGCATTGCCGACGATATTAATCGGTGATAAGCGCTTTATAGGCCAACCAAAAGCGGACGATATTTTAAAGATCGTCAAAAGCGGCTATTAAATATAGAGCGGGAGACGGCCGCTCATTGAAAATGAGCGAGCTACGCCATTTTTACAATTGCGAGTATTTGGGTTTACCCTGAGAAAGTCGAAGGGGCTGTACTCCTTTCTCTGTTTAATGAGATAACAACGATGGGGCCAAAATGCTGGCGTTTCAACTGGAAACGTTAAACAATCACTTGATACAGCTAAGATCAGTAATCCCGAAGTGAGGTAACTTTAACTCCTTGCGGTTTTCCTTGATGTTTTATATTTTCTGTAACTAAACTAGCCTCTTCTTGTTGAGCTAGTGCAACAAAACTTGCGTCATAATAGGTGATTCCACTTTTTGCAGCTATCTTGTAAGTTTGTTCAGCCAACTCCTCTGTTTCGGGAATGAAAGTCATCGGTAATTGATAAACAGTGCCAAGAGATTCATAGGCCATTGACAGGTCTAGTTTCTTTTTTAAAAGTGCGTTACCAATTTCGTATTTTGAGAGCTCAGGAGCTATAAGACTAACCTCCCCGGCTTGAGCGTCTCCAAGGAGTTTATCTGCCTTATCGAGTAGTTCTTCGTCAATTTGATTTATCCAATTAACTGTAACTGAGCTATCTACTACGACTGGTTTCATTATCTTCTCGCTTCTCGATCTTCTATTACGGAGGCCGAAAGGTTACCCTGCCCTTTCCCTTTAAATGCACGCACTCGTTTAATTTTCTTCCATAATTTGTCCCAGTCAACTTCTTTTTGATACTGGTGAGGCTTTATGATGATCTCGTCGGGTTTAACCACAGAAATAGATACAGCCGAAGAAGGGTTTACCCAATTTACCAATTTACGAATAGAATCAGGAATAGTTAATTGGCCTCTGTCTCTTACGATACTAACTACTTTCATACTTTCAGATTAAAAGCAAAGCTTGTAATCTTCACTGTATTCAGATTATCAGAAAATCAGAAAAATTGCAAGAAGCATTTTCCTGTGCGGGAGACGGTATTCTGGTCGGATTCAACTCCATGTTCAACCACGACAAAACAGGCGTTTTCTCGCGCAAAAAGAGAAATATTTTTAGCGAATGCCTTAAAAATTATAAACCTAAGGCCTTTATTACTTCTTCCGCAGAATTATAGTTACCTTCCGGTAACTTTTCCGCAAATTCCTTTTTATCTTCTTCAGAAAAGTCGGAAAGGTTGCCACACTCTGCAACTAAATCTGCTTTCGTCGTCGGATATTTTTGATGGGTTTTTAGATGGTCAATCGTCCCTTGTATATTTTGCATAAATCACCTCCGATCTCTATCTGTTTTAATATTCAGAAATAGATCCCTACGGCCTAAAGGTCGTGGTTCTCTGGGTTGTCGTCAAGATAAACGTAAATTGCCTGATCTGAAGAACCAAGAATTGGTTTCAATTGTTTATAAAAACCTTCGATCAGTTCGTCGTTATGTTGATGATTGCCCATAATTTATCTTTTTGAGTTTTGCAATGGTAGCATAATTTTGATCCGTCAAAAAGATGTTGAGGTGAATGACTTCAGGGTTAAAAATTGAAGCCAAAAATTTATGAGCGGGTGATGGGGATCCCTTCGTCGCTACGCTCCTCAGGGTAAACTTCTCACCCCATCTCAATCTGGTTTCAGTATTAGATAGTCTAATCCTAAAAACAGAGCGGGTGTTGGTACTGGGCTCGAACCTACACCATCTGTTCAATGATAATAATGATGAAGCCAAATTGTTGGCGTTTCAGCTCGAAGAATTAAATAATCACTTATATACTTTGTGAGTTCCACTATGAGTACCTATATCAAGCAGAATAATTACTAGTCTTTGCTCGCTATCGTAATCCCAAATAATCCGAATATTACCAGTTACCCAGGAACTCCATCTAATACCATAGTTTTGCGTATTTACTTTGTGGGATTGAAGCGACGGGTGCGAAGGATTGACCGCTAGTTTTTGAAGAGTTGTTTTTATACGTTTATTTAGTGCTTCGTCAGAACCTACTATCTTTTCTCTTGTAACACTAAACGTTACGGTAATTTTGAGTGTGAACATTAGGAGATTACTGAATACCAAGCGCTTTGTTTAAAGCTTTGTCGTCAGATGGATCAACTTCGACGTAGCGTCCTTCTTCTAAATCTTTTAGACTCTGGCCAATTCTTTTGTCGCTTGCGTCATCAACTATAGGCAGACGTTCAATCTCTTCTTTGACGTCAATAACAGCCAAATGCCTCATATATTCACCAAACGAAAGTCCTAGTTGTCTTGCTTTAGTAAGTACAACCTGGTAGAGCTGTGGAGAGAAAGTTATTAGTTTTTGTACTCGTGCGGTGTCTCTCATATTTTATATGTAATCTGTATTAACTGCAATGA
>JACQIV010000025.1 GCA_016198325.1 Candidatus Curtissbacteria bacterium | reverse complement strand
GTGGACCCGAGCGGACTCGAACCGCTTACCTCCCCAGTGCAAGTGGGGTGTTCTACCAGGTGAACTACGGGCCCGCCGCCGCGCAAAAAACTTGCGAGGTTGGTCAACTAAATTTTTAAACTGGTGGAGGATTTAAACCACAAAAAAGCCAAAAGAGCTTTTAATCTGGACAATATTCAGCATAAATCAAATTGAAATTTCCCCCACCGCAATTGCCGCACGTAGGCAATAATGAGAAATCACTGCGACTGAGTATATCGCAAGCTAACTTAGCCTGTCAACATACAAGCAGGCCCCAAACAAGGAGAGACCTTGACACCTATACAAGGTCTCTCCTTGTTAAGATTTTTCTTCCCATAAATTTGAGCATCAGCACCAAAATAAGCTATAATCTCACACTAATCTCAATCAATATGCCAGTAGAATGCGAACCAAAAAGTATAGCTAATCAGGGTGAAAAAAGTTTCGCCAACACAATCAGTTTTCTGGAAGAGGCTTCCGCCGTTCCAATAGACTGGAAGATGCAATTCCCGACTAAAGGTAAAACACAATCACGCAAACAGTGGGAAAGAGCCTGGGAAATAGCCGGACTTTACGCGGGAACCGATTATACACTTGATGATATCGGTAAAAAATACAACTTAACCAGGGAAAGAATCCGCCAAATATTCAAGGCAGGTGTAACTAAAATTCACGATCAGTCAAATTGGCATATCGCAGACAAACATCCGCTTGAGACCCTGAATCTTCACAAGCCACGCCCGGTCAAGTCAAGAAAAGAGTACTCGGAATCAAGAAACGGTCTAAGCTCCAAAATAGCCGAAGAAATCGAAAAAGGAGCAAGCCTTAACGAAATTGAAGAAAAATTAAAGATCTCAGTTAGTGGTCGCCACAGATCAGTACTTTCCGGGTGGGGAGTTAATATTCCTTATAAGTCTGAAGCGTTTTCCGCAGAATATAAACAAGAATTGGAAAAGTTAAGGGACCCACAAACACCAAATGGCCAGTTGCATAAAATTATGTGTACGGTCATCGAACATGGCCGATACGAAAGATATTCCAAAATACCCAATCCGTATGTAATTTCCGTATCCAAAGCAGCCCGCCTGGCAAGCATTTTCCCTCACCCATATACCTCTCAAATAGCGCGCATGTTACTTGCCAATAACATTCCTGTCGTCCGGTATAAATATAAGTACAAGGACGGCAAGGAGATTTTTACTTATATGATCGCCAGCGGAAAATTAAATTCGGCCCGTTTAGTATTTAAGAAAAAAGCTTTTGACAGGTTCAGAAAAAATCCGGTAACAGTAATCGGATCCAACAACGGTGAAATCCCCGCCACAACACCAATTAAAAATAGTCCGGATTTTGCAAACCTTAGCTCCCTGATTAAAGAAATGGGTCTGAAACTTCCACAAACAAGAAGAGGAAGACCAAGATTAACTTCTTTTATAAAAGCGAATTGCCCTGTCCCCGTTTTTGTTTATTGTTCCTATCATACATTCAGACTAAGCGACAAAGAAGCCTTAAAAAATTACCTTCTAAAAACTTCGCAAAACCGCTAAACACCCCCCTCTATACTCTTTGTACCTTTGCCCCTTTTGCCCCATTTGCCCCCTTGTTAGTCGTCAGATGTTAATATGGAATTAATGCCCGAACGCGACGAACACGGAAGATTTATTTCGAGTAAACGAGAAACAAGCTCTCTTATAAAGACTACCGTAACGGCAAAAACCGAAACGGATGGTCCCCAAAAAGTAACAGTAAATCCCGAATTCGAGAAGCCTGTCCTTTCGGTAACGGTAAACAACCCGATCAGGAAAATCCTCTACTGGCTCGACCAAATCCGCAAACACCAAACCACCACTTTTGCAGTCAAACTTTCAATTCCTTTGATAGCCCTCCCTGTAATAATATTCGCCGCATACCAGCTTGGCCGCGGATCGGTAATTTTACCCTTCATTGAATACAAAACTTCGCCCACACCGACAATAAAACCATCCCCTTCCCCAACCCCTCCAATTCCGTATTCCAGAAGCGGAACCTTAAAAATTGCCAAAGTTGGCACTCAAACTAAATATGTGCTTGCGCTTAGAAACGGTGACAATGTAGTTTTGGAAATTCCACAAGGAATGGACCTCTCGACTTACCGCAATAAGCAAGTTCTTGTTACCGGAATTTTCGACCGCCAGGCAAATTTAATAAAAGTGACGGAAATTGCCGAAATAGAAGTCATTAACGAAACAATTGCGCCTTCAATGTCGCCCGTCCCGACCCCACCCCAATCAACATCTTCGGCAAATTAAATCTTTACAACAAGGAGAGACCTTGACGCCTGTACAAGGTCTCTCCTTGTTCAAGATTTTTATCTATCCGCTTATCACCCTCGGAATTTCCTCAAAAATATCCGAAGCGGCGACTCCTTCACCCGTCTTTTCCGAAGCCAATTCCCCCGCTCTGCCGTTGATATAAGCAGCCGCATTAGCAGCCTCAATCAGCCCAACTCCCCTTGCCAAAAGGGCTCCACAAATTCCGGAAAGCGTGTCGCCAAAACCTCCTTTCGTCATATAAGGAGTACCGGAGTTGTTGGTAATACTGATCGACCCGTCCGTAATAATATCGACATTTCCCTTGAGTAAAACAACCGACTTGAATTTCGCAGCCGCCTGCTTTGCTGCCAAAAGTCGCGAATCAAAATCGTCGTTAATTTTTTCTTCCCCAAGTAAAATTGCCAGTTCCCCCAAGTGCGGTGTCAGGACACTGTGTTTAGTAGAAACAACACCGGGATTTTTGGCAATCGCGCGTAAACCGTCTGCATCAATTACCAACGGGACTGTAAACTTCTGTATCAATTTGTTGATAGCAAGTAAAGTCCCCTGGTGGACCCCAAGACCGCATCCGATAACCACACTGTTAACCCGCCGCACATGCACTACATCCATAATATCCGCAACATGGGAAGACGTTAGGTGGGAACCTTTAAGGGGAAGCGTGATTAAATCAGGAAGAGTACCGGCAGCTACATTGGCGGCTCTTTCGGCGGAAGCAACCGTTACTACATCCGCCCCTGCCCTAACGGCAGATACGGCAGCCAGCGTAGCCGAACCGCTGTAAAGCGTGGATCCGCAAAGTACTAAAACACTTCCGTAAGCGCCTTTATGGAC
>JACQIV010000024.1 GCA_016198325.1 Candidatus Curtissbacteria bacterium | reverse complement strand
TATCAAAATGGGAATAATATATCTATATGGTTTATATATCATATAATCCTTTTATTAGTTTTAGTTGATGATCAACGATATGACGATATTTCTAACCAGACAAAGGTTTTGTATGCATCCGCTAAGCAAGAAGTTTTACTGGTTTCCGGCAAATTAATTCAGGAAACATGATTTCTTTGCACCACTCAAAAGTTTGGAAAGCGTTAACCAGATTCGGCCAAATAGTACGAAGTTGGTATATTGACACTTCGATTTCTTTCGTTCGCTCAGTGTCTGCGAGTCAATATAAATTAACTCTTGACCATTCGAGTTTACTCATAGTCTTCGGACGCTGTAAGTTGCGTCCTTGACTTTCGGATTTTGTTCGGGTATAAAGATTAAGGTAAGAGTTTACGAGAGGAGGTGAAGAGAATGAACGCATCAGTTAAGTCTTCTAAATTCAGAGTTGGAAAGAGAACTTTTTTTTTCGATGTTAATACTGCATCCAATAAAAAAAATTATTTAAGGATAACGGAATCAAGGTTCGTTGAAGAAGGTAAAGACAGGATCCGTAATTCTGTCGTGCTTTTTCCGGAGGATCTTTTAGATTTTCAGAAAAATCTGAAGGAAGTAATCAGCTATGTAAGTTAGCTATATAATAGCACGCCGGCGTGCGATATTTTGATCACTTATAAATTTCTTTTAAAGTTTAACAACTAAATGAAAGTATTTATTCTTTCTTCACATAGGATTCTCGCTTCTAGGCTAACGGTCGAGTATGACTCGACGAGTGCCGCATGGCACTGTATATCTCCGGAATAAATGCCGGAGTTCTATCGCTTTGAATAAAGATCCGACGAACATGCCATTAACAAGGTAAAGAATTATTTAGATCACACTGTTTGTACGATATAATTATCGCTCTGTATAATTTTCATTTTTGAGTCTTTTTTCTAATTGCTTCATCTAGTCTTTCAAGAGTTTTTTCTTTCCCAAGCTTTTCTAGTGAATCATATATCGGGGGTGTTACTGTTGATCCAGAAACTGCTGTGCCGATGCTACTTAGAGTTTCACCTTTAGACAGACCCTCATGTTGAATTACTGATGCAGTGGCATTACCAATGAATGTTTTATCCCACTTTAGGGGGTCAATAACCTTATATTCATTTTTAATTTTCACCAATTTATCTGCTGGCAAGATTATTTTATTGGGGTCAATATTGATTTTTTCACTCGTTAAAAAATTGGTTATTTTAGGATAATCATCAATACTGGAAAGCCGATCTCTAACAAGAGGTAAGTATTCTAATATTTCTTTTTTATTCAGATTGGGAAATTTTTTATTGATTCTTTCTACCAAATCGCCAACTTCTAGTCTTTTGTGAATCCACTGGCCATTCATCCAAATTAATTTATCCACGTTAAAAACTGGGCTGTTTTTGTTAATTCTCTCAATAGAAAATTCCTTAACCAACTCCTCGAGGCTGAAAATTTCCTGTTCACCTTCCGGCGACCAGCCTAGAAGAGCCAAAAAGTTTATGATTGTTTCCGGTAATAAACCCTCTTCCAAATATTCAAAAACCGTCTTTGCGCCCTCCCTTTTTGAGAGCTTTTTTTTATCTGCACCCAGAATTACCGGAAGATGAACGAAAACTGGTGCCTGCCAGCCAAATGACTGATAGATCATTAGGTGCTTCGGGGTCGATGAAATCCATTCGTCTCCGCGAAATACATGTGATATTTGAGTATCATGATCGTCTACTACTGAAGCGAAGTGATAAGTCGGGAAACCATCGGATTTTATAATGACGAAATCTTCAATGACATCCGACTTAAAGCTTACAGCACCGTGGACACCATCCGACCAAGTTAGTTCCTGTCCTTTTTCTACTTTAAAACGCCAAGAGCCTTCGTCTTCGTAGACAACCTTTTTTTCTTTTAATTGATCCAAGTATTTTTTATAAATCTCTAGCCTTTGTGATTGGATAATTTTTTCGTCCCAATTCAGGTTTAATGCTTTTAAGCTTTCTTCAATTTTTTCTTCTGCTTGGGGAACAAGCCGCTTGCGGTCAGTATCTTCTATTCTTAGAATAAATTTACCTTTTTTGTTTTTGGCAAATAAATAGTTAAAAAGTGCTGTACGGATATTACCCACATGGGGTATGCCTGTGGGTGAAGGTGCATATCTAACTTTAATTTTGTTCATTTTTATTGCCCTTAGTATTTTATCAGGTTAAAATTGTAACACCTCGGCTTTTTAAGTTACTATTGAAGCCGTAGCAAATATGGCTACTCTTGCTGACACTGCCCTTTTTTCCAAGAAATTTTTAATACTTGCAGTTTGCGGCTTACTCGCAATTTTGGCAATAATCATATTAATTGGTTTCGGTAAATCAATAAAAAATTCACTTTTCCCGCCAAAACCACCACCGGCAACAGTTGCCTTTGGAAAAATACCAAAACTCGACTTATCCGAAGGAGTAAGAGCAAGCGGCCTTCAATTCTCCCTGGAAACGGTAAGCGGTGAACTTCCGTCTTTACCCGATAAATTAAAGGTCTTTGAAAACGAAGAAGAGGAATCGTCTTTTGGCGCTCTAGATGCGGTTAAGAAAAAGGTTGTGTCACTAGGATTTAATGACCCGCCGCAACTAGAAGGAGGAAATTTGGTTTCTTTTTTTTCTAAAGATAGAAGCGGCTTGGCGAAGTCGCTTAAAATAAATGTTTCGTCGAATAATTTAGAATATAGGGTTAATTTTGAAACTGATCAAGCCTTAGTATCTAAAAAACCACCCGAGGTAAAAGAAGCAATTGAGCAAGCAGAAAGCTTTCTTGGAAACTTTAATTTAAATAAGTCTGAATTTCCTAAAGAAATTGCACGGACAAAACTTTATAGAATTGAAGGCATAAATCTCGTTGAAGTCCCATCTGTCTCTTCGAGTAATTTAATAGAAGTAGTATTCACAAGAGCCGAAATAGACGGAACTCCAGTAATGTCCCCTCGTATTAGTATGCCACCAATAACAGTTTTGGTTTCCGGAAACGGTATTGTTTCTGCTGATGTACATAAACAAAATATTTCCTTCCATAAATTTTCCACCTATCCCTTAAAAAGTGTTAGGGCTGCATTTGATGATTTGACTGCTGGTAAGGGATATTTAAATAAGGATTTTAACGGAAAGATATTTTCTATAAGGGAAGTTGCGATCGCGTATTTGGAGACAAAAACTTATCAAAAATACTTGCAACCAGTATATATTTTCAAAAGTGATTCGGGGTTAATTGCTTACATTGAAGCAGTTGATGGGGCCTGGATCTTCGATTAAGGTTTTTGCCAATTGTAGTTTTGGTAGGTCCAATCAATTAATGACTTAGTTTCACCGAACCTGTCTTCGGATCCTAAAATTGCAATAATTATTGTATTCCCGTTTCTGGTGGTTTTACTTAAAAGTATCTCCAGCGATCCTTCCGTCTGTCCGGTTTTTATTCCTTCTAACCCTTCAACCTGACCTAAAAGCTTATTAACATTTTCCAATAGGTAAGTTTTTGTTCCGTTTGTGTCATTTACGACTGTTGTCTGGGTTGAGACTATTTTTGCAAGTAATGGATTGGCTACGGCAACTTTTGCGAGTTTTGCCAAATCTTTGGCAGTAGAAAATTGACTTCTTGAATCAAACCCCGCGGGGTTATCAAATTTGGTGTTTGTCATACCAAGTTCTTTAGCTTTTTGATTCATTGCTATTGTAAATTCTCTCAACGACCCTGCACAGGATGTGGCAAGTGCATAAGCCGCGTCATTTCCGGAATTTATCAACATACCATAGAGAAGGTTTTCAACAGTTATTTTATCTCCCAGTTCAAGTCCCATTTGAGTTCCGTCTTTATTGATTGTTTTTACGGTAACGATGTCACCGGGTGAACACTTTTCCAGTGCAACTAATGCCGTCATAAGTTTTGTTGTTGATGCTGGTAAGTGTCTTAAGTTTGGTTCTTTTTCAAAAAGCACTATTCCCGTTTTTGCGTCTATAACAACAGTGGACCGGGTTGAAAGTGATGATGGTGGTTTAAAGTTTTGAACTTTAACGGGGAAGGGTTGAAGTTTTGGTACATCTTCCAACGATTCAGTAGAGAAGCGGTTGACTTTTGCCAGTTTACCAATTTTTGATTGAGATAATAGGACGATAATAAAGGACAGGATTATTAAAAGTGCAATAATTATGCGCATTGCTCACGTCGTTTTTATTTTTAATTCCTTAAGGGCTTTAGGGTCTACATCGGTCGGCGCACCGACAACTGCACTCTGACCAGAGCCGGAGACGGGAAAAGCAATAGATTCCCTTATGCTTTCTTCCCCTGAAAGAATTGCGCATAAGCGGTCCAATCCCATGGCAATCCCTCCATGGTTTGGCGCGCCGTATTCGTAGGCCTCAAGGAGATGCCCAAAATCTCTTTCTATTTGTTTCTCCGAAAAACCCATGACTTTAAAAACCTGACGCTGAATTTTTGGATCGGTAATTCGTATGCTTCCTCCCCCAACCTCTTCACCGTTTAACACCAGGTCGTATTGGTAGGAGTTGATTTTGTCCAAGTTTTTTTCTTTCATTAAGTCTTCTACCTGGGAAGTATGGGGCGCACAAAATGGATTATGGGAAAATGTATATCTTTTTTCGTCCTTAAGGTATTCAAGTAGAGGAAAATCTACAACCCAAGCAAAAGCAAGAGTATTATTATCTTTACTTTTTCTTAAATCGAACTTGTCCTGCCTAAAATTTTTCATTGCTTCTTGATATGTAAATATGGGAAAAGGATTTTCGAGCACCTTTTTCTCTAGAGACTCCGCAATTTTTTTATACATATTTTCGATTAGGCCCATTACATCTTCCCTCTCAACGTAAGCCATTTCGATATCAATTTGAGTATGTTCATACTGCCTGTCGGCACGCATGTCTTCATCGCGGAAAGCTCTTGCGAATTGATAATATTTTTCAAAACCGGCAACCATTAACATTTGTTTATACTGCTGGGGTGACTGTGCTAAAGCGTAAAATTTTCCGGGTTGTAGTCTTGACGGTACTAAAAAGTCGCGGGATCCTTCGGGTGTTGCTTTCGAGAGATAAGGCGTTTCGATTTCAATGAACCCCTCCGAATCTAAAAAATTTCTAGCGATCCTAGTTACCTCATTTCTTAATTTTAAATTTTGTTGGAGACGAGGACGCCTTAGGTCGAGATAGCGGTACCTTAGCCTAAGGTTTTCATCAATATCATATCCGTCACCTACAGTTGGAATTGGCGGAGTTTTGGCTTTTGAAATTATTACCAACTCTTTTATTTCTATTTCGATCTCTCCCGTTTCGAGGTCCTTGTTTATTAGATTTTCCGGACGTTTCTTTACAAGGCCGATGACTTTTACAAAGTCTTCCGGAGAAATATCCTGCTTGTTGCGTGTGACTGTTTGTATAATTCCGGTTATATCACGAAGGTCTATAAAGATTACCTTACCATGATCGCGAACGGTTTCTACGCGTCCGAATAAAGTAACTTCTTCTCCGATTTTTAATACGGTTTTTTTGATATCCGTTTTAATCATGTTTTTAAATTCTAAACCAAACAAAGTTGACAATCAAAGCTAGGTCTTTGTAAAATTCTGGAAATGGCTTTGAGTTTTGTTGTAGTTGTCCTTCTTAGTGTTCTCTTGCTTTGCGAGAGGATCGGGGAGGTTGTGGCTTAAAATACATAGGCCAAGCAGCAAAAGATACCTCCCAAACGGGAGGTTTTTTTATGGTTGAAGGAGGTGATAAGTATGAGTTCTGAAAATAAACCTCAGGTTTTTGCACCTGGTACAAGAGAAAGTGTTGGGCAACATTTCGTGATTCAAGACCCAGTTGATCTAGTCAGAGAGGGAATAACCGTCAGTGACCAATTTGTGAGAGAAACTTGGGGAGAAGAGGGATTGGCAAATTACAGAAATGCGATGCTTGCTAAACAAATTGAGGAGATTGCATCTGAAGAGGTTATGTCTCACCAAGATTGGGCAAATAACCTGAATGTTTAGTTTGGTGTGGAAAAATCTTTGACTTTCAGTTGGATATTTCCGTTACCAGAATACCTGTCTTCCGATATTGTATAGGCAACGTCTATTTCTTGTCCCGGTCTCAGCGCGCTTCTTTTTTCTCCCATATTGAATGCGATAGCGGAAAAACCACCCACTTGAAGCTTGAGATGAGCATTGGTTTGCCCTACCGGCCGTACATTTTCTAGTAACATTCTTTTTGTCATAAAGACCGGTTCGGGGTTACCGACCCCAAAAGGAGATAGTTGTTTGATTATTTTGAGAGTGGAAAAGTTAACATCTTCTTCTTTGAGCTCACATTCAATGTTGACCTTAGGTGTCAACAGCTCTTCCGTAATTTTACTTTGTGCATAAGTGTTAATTTTTTGACTAAAACTTTCTATGTGGCGTGATTCGATAGTAAAACCGGCTGCCATTGGATGCCCTCCTCCATCAATAAGGTATTCACTACTTGATCTTATTGCTTCGACGATATTAAAACCGGGGATGGAACGGGCGGAGCCTTTTGAGAGTACTTCCCCTTTTGCGATCACAATCATTGGCTTGTTGAACGACTCAACGAGTCTTGAAGCTACCAGGCCTATTACACCTTCATGCCAGGAGCTGTCGTGAATAACACCAATTTTTTCTCCTTCATTAACAAGCGTGAACGCTGTTTCGACAGCTTTTTGGGTTAGGTCTTGACGTTTTGTGTTGGTTCTTGCCAACGTTCGTGCTAACTCTTCTGCCTGATTTTTGTTTCGAGTGCATAGAAGTCTTAAGGCGTCCATCCCATGTTCAATTCTACCCATTGCGTTAATTCTGGGTGCCAACATGTGGCTAATTTCATAAGTGCCAATTGGTGGAGTAATAGAAGATGCCCTCATGAGTGCGTTAACGCCAATACGCTTGGTCGAAGAAAGTATCTTGACGCCTTCTTTGACAATGTACCGGTTTGCGCCAAGTAATGGAACGAGGTCTGCAATTGTCGCAATTGCTGCCAACTCCAGTCTTTCCAATAGGAGAGGCTTTAGTTTAGGCGAAAGATTGTTTACCAAATCCCAACAAAGCCTCCAAGAAACACCTGCTCCGCAAAGCTCGGTAGTATGGACTAGTGCTGTCGCTTCGGGTAATTCTTTTGGTAGGACGTGATGGTCAGTGACAATAACATCAACGCCTATCTTTTTTGCATGGGCAACTTGTTTTACAGCAGTCACTCCGTGGTCAACCGTGATTATCAGAGTAACCCCTTTGTTTTTTAGTTCGTCTATTGCCGGTACCGCGAGTCCATAACCCTCTTTAATTCTATGGGGAATGTACGGCATAACACTTGCCCCAAGGTCGTTTAGAGTTTCCCACATGATTGCCGTTGCAGAAATTCCGTCGGCATCGTAGTCGGAATAGACAATTACTTTTTCATTTTTTTCAATAGCTTTTTTAATCCTTTTAATTGCCAATGGCACTTGGCTTAATTTAACGTTTTCAAGCTCAGAAAAAGATGGATATAAAAAATCTTTGATTTCTTTTGCGGTTTTTAGTCCTCTGTTTTTTAAAAGAAGATTGATGAGCCAGTCTTTTTCTTTTGAGACTTTTTTATCAGCAACCTTCCAAATCTTTTTTTGCACAGCAATAAGTTTATATTATCTTCAACTTTTTCTCTATAGATGTAGCTCACTTTTTTCATTTCTGTTGAGTCTTACGGAGACTAAGATATAATCTGATTGCATGGATGTTGAACCGAAAATAAAAAATATTATAGATAAACTTTCTAATGCCGGCTTCGAAGTGGCTGTTGTCGGAGGTGCGGTCCGGGATATATTGATGGGGAAAAAGGCCGAAGACTGGGATTTGACCACCAATGCAAAGCCTGAAGAAATTATTAAACTTTTTCCAAAATCTTTTTATAACAACATATTCGGCACTGTCGGGGTTTCTCAAAAAGACGGCATTGGCGCAGTTCAGATAACAACATACAGGAGTGAGAATGGGTACAGTGATCTCAGACATCCCGATGTTGTTGTATGGGGTAAAAGTCTTGATGAGGATTTAGAAAGGCGTGATTTTACGATTAATGCCATTGCACTTAAATATGACGGGGTTAATATTAAAGTTGTCGACCCCCTTGGCGGGCAAGAAGATATTTCGAACAAAATTATAAGAGCCGTCGGGGATCCTAATATAAGATTCAAAGAAGACGCCCTGAGACTACTTAGGGCAATTAGAATTGCTACAGTTTTAGGTTTTAAAATCGAAGAAAAAACTAAGAGGGCTATTGTTGTTAATGCCAGGCTTATTTCCAAAATATCAGGAGAGAGAATTCGTGATGAACTATTTAAAATTATTGACTGTGAAAATGCGGCTGAGGGTATTTTTCTGCTACGAGAAGTAAAATTATTAAACGAAATACTGCCAGAGCTTGACGTCTGCTTTAGTGTTGAACAAAAAAGCCCAAAGCGGCACCATATTTTTGATGTCGGTACACATTGTGTTTTAAGTCTCAAAAATTGCCCTTCTGAGGACGCTTTAACCAAGTTCGCGACCCTTCTCCATGACGTTGGGAAAGCAAAGGTAGCAGAAGTTACAGGAGAGGGTGTCAGGACTTTTTATAACCATGAGGTTGTGGGGGGAAGACAGGTAAAGCAAATAGCCGAGAGGTTAAACCTTTCAAGACCGGAAAGGGAGAAATTGTACAAACTTGTCAGATACCACCAGTTTTCCGTAAATGAAGACCAAACGGATAAAGCTTTGAGACGTTTTATTAACAATATTGGACTGGAAAATATAGAAAATATGATGGCGCTGAGGGTTGGGGACAGATTGGGTGGTGGTCTGCAGCAACCCGAGTCGTGGCGCTTAAAACTTTTTAGAAAACGTATTGGTGACGTGTTGAAAAAACCGTTTACCGTTAGAGATCTTAAAGTAAATGGTATTGACGTTATGAAAGAATTGAGTATCGGACCGGGACCAAAAGTTGGGGAAATTTTGCAAAAGCTTTTTGACGAAGTAGTTGAGGATAAAAACAAAAATAACCGTGCATTATTGCTTAAGCGCATAAAGACTTTGGGGAAAAAATAGCCAAAAAAAATCGCGCTATTTTCTAATTTTTTTTCTGAAATTTTGCCAAGTTACTAAAAGGGGAGAAGCGTTAAAAATGGATGAATAGGTTCCCGAAATAATCCCGATTAATAATGCAAGTACAAAATAACGAATCGGTTCTCCACCGAATATTAATAGTGCGAGAAGTACAAATACCGCAGTGAGAGATGTGTTAAGTGAACGTGTTAAGGTCTGCAAGATGGAATTATTGACAATGTTCTCGAATGGTTGACCCGAATATTTCTTAAGGTTTTCCCTTATCCTGTCAAAAACCACGATTGTATCGTGTACAGAAAACCCTACAACCGTTAAAATCGCAGTTATAAATAGTGAGTCAACTTCTATCTGAAAATAATGCCCCAATATCGCGAATATTCCGACGACCACAATAACGTCATGAACCAGGGCGACGATAGTACATATTCCAAACGAGAGTCCGGATACAGGTTTTTCAACTTTACGGAACGCCCATGTGACATAGAACACGATACCAAGTATGGCCGCACCTACTGCCAGCATTGCTTTTTGGGTTAATTCTTTTGATATTGTCGGACCAACCGTTTCCAGCCTAAGATCCTGAGTTTTTCCGAATGATTTGTTTAACTGGCCTTTAATTTCTGCGATTTTTGACTCGTCTGTAACTTTTGTCCTCAAAAGAATGGAGTTTTGATTGGTCGATGAAATTTGGGAAACATCTGCGTTTTCCAGAAGTAAAAAATCCCTAAGTTCCTGCGCAGAAACAGAATTCCTTTCTTCAAATTTTATCTCCCAAAGCGTTCCTCCCGAAAAATCTATACCAAGCTTTAGGTTCCACGCGGTAAGAGCAATAATTCCAGGAATGATGATGATAAGAGAGAATAAATAAAAAATATTTCTGTATTTTATTAAATTCATATAAATTTCAATTTCTTAGCCAAAACATTTTCAATAAAGTCCGAGTTACTGTAATTGCGGAAAACATTGAAATTAGAATTCCAATTGCAAGAGTCAGTGCAAATCCTTTAATAGCACCTGTTCCAAAATTGAAAAGTATGAAAGTAGTGATTAAGGAAGAAACATTTGAATCCCTTATCGATGACCATGCCCTTTCAAAACCCGAATAAAAGGCTTCGGTTTGAGATTTTCCCCACCTGATTTCTTCCTTTATGCGCTCGAAAATTAGAATGTTGGCATCAACTGCCATACCAACAGAGAGGACAAAACCGGCAATCCCAGCCAGAGTTAAAGTAACCGGTATGAGTTTAAAAAGAGCAAGTACGATGAGAGTGTAAATTAACAGTCCGGTGATTGCAAATACACCAAGTAACCGGTAAAAAAGTATCATAAAAACTATAATGGAGACAAGACCAATTGTGGATGCTATCAAACTTTTTTCTATTGATTCCTGGCCGATTGTTGGTCCTACTCGAGTCTGACTTTCTATCTTTAATGGAACGGGAAGTGCTCCTGCGTTTAGTTGTATTGATAAATTACGTGCTTCTTGGGCTGTAAAATTTCCCGTTATTTGGGCATTCCCGTCCGAAATGATGGATTGTACAACCGGAGGAGGCCAGGAAATCGGTTCGCCGTCCAGAAACATTGCGAGGGGTTTTTGTAAATTATTGCGGGTGATTTCCTCAAATTTCTTTGCGCCTTCCTCGTTAAAGGATAAACTAACAACATAACCAGGATTTTGAGGATCCTGGCTTGCTTGAGCATTGGCCCTTTTTAGATCTCTTCCAGTAAGGTTTGTTGTTTCAAAATGTTCCGGTAGTGCAGCAATCGTCGCCTCCAGGAAGGCATCTTTTTTTAGCTGCCGAAATTCCAGGTGGGCAGTTTTTTTGACAGTAGCAATTGCCTGATCAACGTCGGATACCCCCGGCAATTCTACGATTAACCTGTATTGTCCACCAGTAAGCGAGCTTTGTATTACTGATTCCGCAACTCCCAGAGAATTGACCCTATTTTCAACAACTTTTTTTGCAGATTCAAGCGCATTGTTACGGTCATTTTCTTCTACCGATACCATATCCGCGGAAAGCGTTAATTGCACGCCACCCGCAAGATCCAGTCCTAGTTTAGGCTCCAGATCACGCTTTATGAAATTCAGATTAGGATGAGAAATCGAGCGTCCGAACAGCGAAATTTTAGGAATATCGATGATAATAGAGGCGAGTGTTAATAAGACAATGAAAGAAAAAAGGAGGCGAGGTTTTTTCATATTGAGATCCAAGACAAGTTTTATTTATTCTAACCTGATAGGTTGGGTCTTTAAAGAGGGATTATAGCTTTACCATTTCTTCCTCGTCGCCGATTAGCATAACCCTGGGCTTGGCGAGTATTCCCATAACAAACGGGTCCCGCCTGTTTTTTCTAAAATTAAATTCCTCCAGAGTCATGGGAGTAAAGTTAATTTCCCTATCACGCCTTGCTTCTTCTTCACGAATTATTGCCCCCAATTCCGGCAAAACGATCGTACCGACTACAAAGAGGTCGATTTCTGCCTGCGTATAAGGTTTCCCTTTAACAAATGTTGACGAAAGCATTGCGTAGTTAATTTTGCCGAGCTTGTTTCTGTTTTGAATTATTGCCCCTCCTAACCCGACACTCTTATTTACAATCGATAGTAATTCGGAAAAGTAAATAAAGTCCTTTTTAACAGAATAATATCTGCGGTTTGCGCGCCATTCACTTGCTAAAAAACCTGTTTTTTCGAGTCTTGCCAACTCCCGCCTTACGGCGTTGATTTCTTCCTCAACTCTCCTTACGATTTCCCTGACATGATAACTTTTACTGGGATCACCAAGAAAAAGTTCCAATACTTTTACCCTAACTTTAGATACTAAAATGTCAATTAACATTTTTTAAAATATATTTCGGCAGGAGTTTTGTGGCCCTCCAATTCTTCCTTTTCGCCTTTTCACTACTGGCTCATTGACGGCTCAAGGTGCGAATATTGGTGGGCAGATTTGCTAATATTCTACTTTATTTTCCAAAGGAATTGTCTCTATCCAGACAAGTCCACGATTTAGTTGAATTTCTTTCCCCTTCAGGTCTGTAAATTTTGTCCTTGAAGTTCTATCTTTTTTATTCCACTTACCTTTAATTGCTTTCCCGTCCTGAAAAATAAGTGCATCACCGCTACCTTTGGTTCCGTAAAGAAGATGGCCGTCCGGGTAGCCATCATTTGCCTGTTTCTCTTGCTGAAGTTGAACTACGACATTTTTTGCAGATAGTTGTTCCTTAGTTAGGGGATCAATTTGTGGCTGATCTCCATGGTATCTTAAATAAGTGTTTGTGTTTTTGTCATATTTCCAGGTTACTGTATAATCCGACGCCTGATCCCAAAACGGAACAATTATCGGTTTCTGGCCGCCTCTTCCCTCCAGGCTTACGTCGTCTTTAAAGTTCCAGGATGTGAACGTTTTATCCCATCTAATACCATCAATTTCTGCTTTGTAGCCTCTTTCCTCGGCAGCTTCCCAGAGTTTTTTTGTTGTTGAGTGAACGTTATGTGGGGCAAGTTTATCGGTACCGCGCCAATAGGTTGGAAAACCAAATCCGAATTGATCCATATCCAGAATTTCATAATCCCGAATTTGGCCAAGAGCATCGGCGGGACCGGGTGTGTTAGCCCCGCCAACGTGGGCATATAGAGCATTGTATTCCGAAAGCCAATCAATAAAATAAGTTCTTGCGCTTCGAACCGGCGCAATGTCCCCTGCTTCCTGACATAGGTAGAGAACCAGAAACCTGGTAATGCCTCCTTCTGCAACTGCCTCATATATTACATCCGCCCTTGAAAGACCAGCCACTGGCCTTGCATCCGTATGATTTTCTACCATAACGCCGAGCGGTCTTCGCTTATTCCATTGCTCTTCCCTGTTTTTGGTATAAAGTGCTCCGTTTAGCGGGCAAGGTTTGTCCTTGACTCCATCCTCGTTTGCTGATGTAGTATCGGTTAAATTCCCGAAGGGGGTGTTAATGCTAATTGGTTTTTTTAAAAATGTATTAAACAACATATAAGAAACCCCGGCAGAGGCAGCGTAGAGAACAAGAGCAGTAATAAAGATTAAAATGGCCTTTTTGTTCAACTTATACTAGTATACCGAATCTGAGGCATACCGGGCAGCTTTTTCTACTACCTCTTTTTCCTCCTTCGAGAAACCATAACTCTCCGGTTTTGCACCGGCAACCGGCTTGGCATAAATTTTGGTTCCTCCCCTTGAGTGTAGCGACGAGACTACTATACCATTATTTATAGCATTCAAGAGGGCGAAGGCGAAACTTTGGTCTCCACCGACATCTTCAAAGGGGTTGAAACGGATTAGCGAATATTTTGATAAAAATTGTTTTTGTGTTTGACGAAATATGTCCATTTCTTTTGCGATTTGTCCTAGGTTCTTTGCATTCTGCTCTTGGTTCACAAGGATTAACTCCAGAATTTCCTGAAGATTTCTCTTATTTGTATTTCTTATAAGTTGTTTATAATGTGCCACCGCACGATAGGTATAAACTGAAAGTATAAGAAGCCAGACAAGGGAGATGGTCAAAAGTAGGGGCAGTATATTTAGAATTGATTGAGTAACCATATGGACAAAATTAGTACCCCATTTTTTACCATGGTCAATGTGCCCTGTCAATGCGGACTATCTATGATAAAATTTTCTCATGCCTTTTAAGACAAAAAGCCGAAAACTTGCTGCAAAAGACAGACGTTTTACCTATGTCCAAAAGTTTCGACTCGGATACGAAGCTGCTAAGCATGAAAAACCAAATATCAATTTTTCGCAAAATGAAGCGGTGGCGACAGATGATTACGGATTTGTTAAGCGGGATCTCTTAAAAATATTGTTGCTGGCTTCGTTAGTTGTATTTATTCAATTCTCCATTTTTTTCTTTTTTGACTTTTAGGCATAATCTGAAGCTATTGACTTTAGCTTTGAGCCTATGCTATGGTTGAGGCTAATTGAAGCTAGGTAGCCTCAAATTAAACCTAAGGCTTCTTAATTTTCTGCGTACCAAGGGAGGTGATTGAAAATGGCTACAATGTATTGTGTTAAATGCCGAGCAAAGAGGGATGATGACAATGCTCAAAAAGTTACCATGAAAAATGGTAAACCTGCTCTTAAGGGTAAATGCCCGGTTTGTGGAACAGCAATGTTTAAGATCGGCGCAGCATAAAAGCTGATTTTTCCAGTTAATGAAAAGCCCTATGACTGTATTTATGTCTGGGGTTTTTCTATCCCGCAAAGAGTCCTACAATAGTGTTGGGGATTTCGTATAAGATTTTCAGTAAAGTTTTAGGGTAATTGTTTAATTTTGAATAAGGTTTGGAATCATCGACAATTTTGATTCTTTCGAAAGTCCAGTAAACTGAGGTCGCTTGGTTGTTTTCATTTCTTTCCACTGTTATATCTTTATAATTTTTATTTAATGACACGCTTGAGATTTCTTTAATTTTGTCTTGAGCATAAGCAAGTGATTCGGGGTCAATGATAAGTGCCGGCAATACCTTATTAAAAATGCTTGCATCGGCACCTTCTGCCATTTCCATTTTTGCTACTATTTCTTTTGATTCTCCAAGATAGTCCGGATTATATCTAAAAATTACTCCTACTACTTCATTCTGGGTGGTTTCCATTTCCCAGAAATAATTTACATCATTAAAACTTAGACTTAACCTGGCACTTTCTCTTGGAATATTGACAACTTTAGTAAATTCGTCTTCCAAGCTTAAATTGAAGGCTTTAATTTGCGGGCGGACAAATTTGTAAGAAAGATAGACACATGTGAATATGAGCAGGAGAACGGAAGTTACAACAAGAATCGCAAATATTAGAAGAGACTTCTTCATACTTTTCGATTCTAACATGAGACAACTTATGACATTATTAATTAAATCTTCTTTTTTTGTGGATCTTAACAAGACTATGGTCGTCAATATACCAAGTCACGAGATCAAGGACGAAAACAATAAACGTTATAACAAAAAAAATAAGTGATGACTGAATGTTTTGAGCAGTTAGATATTCGGAGCTTGCAAGCGTGAATAGGAAAAAAAGAGAAATTGGCCACATAAAAAGAATGTTCAGAAATGATGCAAGATCTGTAGTTATTCTCCATACCTTATTTTCATAGAATATTAGACC
>JACQIV010000023.1 GCA_016198325.1 Candidatus Curtissbacteria bacterium | reverse complement strand
GGGGCAAGATAAGTGTAAAGTGCAAAGTAAAGGAATTTGAGCTTATGTTTACTTTTTTGTTAAGCTAATCTTAGCTTGCATCACCACAGACGCTACTTTTTAAAAAAAGAAATCACTGCTGAGGATGTCGTAACAAAAGCGTTCAGGGTACGCTTTCTGCCACGCCATTTTATCCTTTCAATGATGTTTGCTGCACTTGGGTTAGTTGTGGTTGTTTATTTATTGTTTTTCACTAGGGAAATTTCTCATAACCTATCGGTGAAGCTGGGAACTACTGCGCAAAGGCAAAGGGATCGGCTTGCGCGGATTAAAAAGCAAAAGGTACCGGTAATAATTCCCCAACAACAACCGCAGGTTCCTTTAGGATGGAGGAGTCAGGAACAGTATTTTAGCGAAAAACCCTCATCTAAAATCCTCGAAATTACGATGTCTGTTGATAAAAAAGTCGGTCAAAAGATAGTGCTAGACTCCGTCAAAGTTAAAAACGGTTTTTCTCCCAAATTGCAAAATGAAGGGGATTATAAGGCTGAGCTTTTGCGGGCTTCAAACATAATTTCTTCGACTTCTTTTTCGATTGATGCGGAAATTTTGCCTGCCCCTCCGCTTAATTTGGAGACCAAGCAGGCTGAGGGAAGAGGCCCGGTTATACCTGATCAGTTTAAAACCGTTTTGACTTTGGGTTTGACGGAAGGGGCTGATACCCTCAAAATCACGGGACCGGGCGTTGCGATAACCAAGAAAATTGCCGAAGCGGAAAAAATCGACAACAAACCCAATTTCAACTCGATAAACGGAGAGGATTATAAAAAGCTAAGGAGCGGGAAGCAAAGCTCTATTCTTAACTTTATTTCGAAGTTGTTTAAGAAAGCGAATAAAGATACATGGGCGGCCGGGGAAAAGCTGGACATCACAATAACTTCCGATGATTATTCCGACCAGTCGGCATTCGATTCCGACGTACAAAGGATTTTGGATTATTTTATCGGATTAGAACCTTACAAAAGCAGACTTTCCCAAATAACATTCCACACTTATTACAACACTACGGATCTTAACTGCCGGTTCGAAAGTTACTATGGGACGGGCACGGAGCTGGTTTGTGACAATTGGCGGGTATTTGATGCTTTAAATAATGCAGGTGTGCCATACGACAAAGTTGCGGTAGTAGTAAATACTTCTCAATTCGGAGGGACAGGCGGTCCCTGGGATGGGGGAATAGGCACAACTTATAACGGCGAATTTGCCCCTCTGGTTTTTTCGCACGAGATGGGCGGCCATGTGATTGCCTGGCTTAATGACGAATACTGGTACGGAATTAATAATGATCTGGTTGACAATAAAGTTGATCATAATTGTGTTCGAGGAAACCAGTTCCCAAGCGAATGGGGCGGTCTTTCGGGGAGGTATGATTTTGCTAAGGAGTGCGGCTGGGTGAATTGGTCTAAAAGTTCGGTAAACAGCATTATGAGGACTACTCAAGCAAAATACTTTAACGCGGTTTCCCAAAAACTGGTAAACGAAAAAATCGACTTTTTTGCGGGACCGTTTTCCGAAAACAATCCTCCGGTAATAACCATTACCAAGCCGGATGCGGATTCTGTGGTTTCGGGAAATACGCAGATTGCTTTCAACGCTTCCGATAATATTGGCGTTACTTTTACCCAGCTCTATATAAATGGTCAGCTGCTTCTTACAAACTATGAACCTTTCACCAATTTTTTCATGCTTTACTCAACCGACCTTCCGAACGCGAAGCACAAGATTGCCCTTAAATCTTTTGATGGTCTCGGAAATAGCAGCATGTCGGAAATAACGGTAATTGCCAACAATCCGGGACGGGATTTGGGGGATGTTAATTGCGACCTTGCAATTAACAGCGTGGATGCGCTTATGATTCTGAGAAAAGTGGCATCGCTTCTTGTTGCCAACACCAAATGTGAGGGCGGTGGAATTAACGAAGTGGCTGCCGATACCGACAGGAATGGCCAGATTAATAGCGTTGACGCTTTGCAGGTTTTAAGATATACGGCAGGATTGCCGAATACGATCCTGCCCGGGTTCAGTTACCCGAACGAAAGACCCAACGTAGGCGTATTTTTATCTGCAGAACAGGTTGATACGGATGGTGACGGACTGACCGATACACAAGAGGGAAATTATCGCTGCATGAGTGCAAAGGTTAACGACTCCGCCTCCGATCCGGATAAGGACAGTATTAGTAATGTTTCTGTGAATTTGAAAATGGATAATATTACAGAAATTATTTTAGGTTCGGATCCCTGCCGCTCGGATACGGACGGAGACGGTTTTTCCGACGGTGCGGAATTTTATACAGGTACTGGCTTGACGGCCAAATGCGGAGAAAATGCCTGGCCTGCGGATATTAACAATGACAAAAAGGTGACGATTACGGATATCACAAGTTTCCTCGCACCGGTAAGACGCCTTGACACATCACCGGGCGATGCCAACTACAGCAGACGTTGGGATCTGGTGCCGGGAAAGGGAACATTCTCAAAAGATGTAAACGTCCAGGATCTTACATCAATCACCACAGTTGCTCCGCCAATGTTCGGCGGGCAAAGGGCAATGAACGGCCCCGGCTGCACCCCGTAGGGGTTGAAAGTTGATAATTCAAATTAATTACTATTTCAATTCGACTTTAGCACCTGCTGCTTCTAACTTTGTTTTGGCTTCCTGAGCGTTTTCCCTTAGAGAATGAAGTGCTACAAAACAACGATTATTGTAGCTTTCGAAATTCTCGCAAAGAAACTGCATAGAATAAAGCAAAAACTACTTAAGCTCTACCTTTGCGCCAGCGGCTTCTAATTTTGTTTTTGCTTCATTCGCGGTTTCTTTATTTACACCTTCAACTACCGGTTTCGGAGCGGAGTCTACCAAATCTTTTGCTTCCTTTAAGCCGAGTGTCGGGACAATTTCCCTAACTGCCTTAATTACGGAAATTTTGTTCGCCCCGGAATCCGCAAGAATTACATTAAACGTAGTTTGTTCGCTTGCGCTTTCGTCGCCTCCGGCTGCTGCTCCGGCTGCTGCTGCGGCAACAGGTGCTGCTGCAGAAACCCCGAATCTTACTTCGAGTGCCTTAACAAGCTCGGAAAGTTCCACAACCGTTAGTTCTTCTATTGTTTTAATGATCTTTTCAAGTGCCGGTGAAACTTTAACGGAAGGCTTTTCTTCCTTGGGCTTTTCAACTTTTTCCTCTACAGCTGTTTCTTTAACCGTCTCAACTGCTTCTTTGGCTTCCTCTGCTGCTTCTTTTGCCTCCTCTTTGGCCTCTTGCGCTTCTTCCGCGGCTTCTTTGGCTTTATTGGCAGCATCTTCTACCTTTTCTTCTGTATCTTTTTTATTATCGTCTTCTGACATGATTTCTAGTTCACCCCCTTAAAAAATTTTTAATTTACAATTTT
>JACQIV010000018.1 GCA_016198325.1 Candidatus Curtissbacteria bacterium | reverse complement strand
GCGTATGGATCAATATAAAATTAATAATATCCTCGTCTCCGTTTCCAATAAGCCGTCGATTGACGTGCTTTTGCCGATTCTCAAAGAAAACCAAGTAAAAATTTGGGCAACAGAGGGGACTGCAAAATATATCCGCGAAGAAGGCATGGAAGCGCAGTCTATCGTTTCCGGATTCGACTTTGACGGACTCGTTAAAAGCCTGGACAAATTAATTTTAGCCCGCATTCTTGCGGATAAGTACAAGCCAAAACATTTATCCGAATTAAAAAAACTCGCTTCGACTTCCTCTTGTCATCCTGAACTTGTTTCAGGATCTGCTGCCCCCTTTAGCGCCGTTGTCGTGGAACTTTACAAGCTGGACCAGAAAAACTTTCCCGAATCCATGGACGTCGGAGGGGTAACTTTAATCAGGGCGGCAATCAAAAACTTTGAAAACGTGGCATTGGCATACGACCGCGCAAGTATCAAAGATTTGACTGATCATCTGATATCTAATCAAGGATCAACATTGTTACGGTTTAGAAAAGGCCAGGCAAAGAAGGCTATAAAATTTATCTCCGAAAGGTGTAAACTGGAAGCGGATTTGTTTTAAAAATGTCATTTCCTGAGAGAAATGGTTCACAGGCCACTATTCTTGGCGCCGGAGAGGTTTCGCCGGACTTGTTATTACACTTTTTTCCCAATAAAGTTTTCACCCGGTAGTTATTGCACAGAAGTTTTATTCGGGTCAGCAAAATATGCTCTTGTCGGCAGGTGGCAAAGCGGTAGGCTTGTGCAGGCGGAAGGGAAAAACGGAAGCAAGCCAAAAAGGCTAGAAGAAGATCCAAGTGATGGGTATTTGAAGATTGCGGGTCTGGTTTCAGGGGACAGAATTTTTCTTCACCAAGTTTTGGTAAGGAGAGGCCCGGAACAAGTGGGGGCTTACTGCGCGCAGCTGATGGGAAAATTGAGCGAAAACGGACAAGGTTGATCCTTGTCAAGAAAGCGGTTGAGTTTGCTGCCGAAAGGTTTAAAATGGAATCTGGGCTTTTTAATAAATGACCGAAACTAAGGAAATTGAAGCTGCCCGGCATGTGAGGGCAACTGTTTGCCTTTTGGTGCGTGGTGACGAAGTTTTGCTGTGTGAGAAAAAGAAAGCCGGTCTTGGCCAGGGGTATTTAATGGGTCCCGGCGGAAAGATCGAAGAAGGGGAAACGTCGGAAGGGTGTGCAATTCGGGAAACAGTGGAGGAAATTAATGTTGTCCCCCGAACGCTAAAACTTGCGGGAACGATAAAGTTTAATTACTTCCACGATAGAATTTCCGAAACACAGGAAGTAGACTTTTATGTTGTTGATAAATGGGAAGGGGGGATAGAAGGGACGGATGAAATGATACCCGAATGGTTTAAGAAGAACGAAGTTCCTTACGAGAGGCTTTTACCGGCGAATGAAAAGTTTATTGAGCCAATGCTTCGCGGTGAATTTGTAACCGGAACTGTTACTTTCGATGAAGATTTCAACCCCTTAAGCTCTGACTTGACTATAAAACCAGCTGAACTCGTCTAGTCATCCTGAACCCGCCCAAATTGGGCGAGGTTCGCCAAAGGCGACTTGATTCAGGATCTGATTTAATTGATCATTGTTACTGTATGAACAAGGTGGCGTATTGAGTTGCGACTTCGGTAATGTCCGATAGTAGGGTCTCTCCCTTGACAGGTTGTTGGGATAGGCTTATTTTATATTGGTGCCAGCAAAGAATTCGCAAAAGCTTTATTTAGAAAATGGTTATTATCATATCTACAATCGTGGAGCGGGGAAGAGCGAAATATTTCTTGAGGATCAAGATTATAGAGTTTTTACTCATTACTTAGAGAAATATCTTGATCATAAATCTGCACACTCACTTGCTTCCGAAGTTAAGCTTTTAGCATACTGCTTGATGCCAAACCACTTTCATCTTTTTGTCCACCAGCTATCTAAGAATGGGATGGTTAAATTGATGCGGTCTTTGGGTACGAGTTACTCGATGTATTTCAATAAAAGATACGAAAGGTCTGGAACGTTATTCCAGGGTGTTTACAAGGCAACAATAGTTGAGACTGAACCTTATTTTCTACATCTTTCGAGGTATATACATCTGAATCCACGTGATTTAGGAGGGGATTGGAGAGAGTATCCGCATTCGAGTTATAAAGCTTATTTGGGAGGCAGCAAGATTAGATGGCTTTCTTCTGCGCCAATACTGGACTTTTTCAAAGAAATAAGGACTTACGGTTTATTCCCCAAAGCTCTTTCTTATCAGTCGTTTGTTGAAGATTATGCACATGATTCAAAGGAAAAATTAGGTGATTTAGCTTTAGATTAACCTATAGAAAGGAGAGACCCTTAAAAGGTTGCTGTGGCAGGGAAATATGAATAAGGAGTTGGCGTATTGGGTTGCGGTTAGTGCAATTCCGGGAGTCGGGACGGCGACATTTAACAAACTTCTAAAAACTTTTAAATCCCTCAAAAAATTCTGGGAAGCGCCGGATGAAAAAATCCGCAAGTTAAAAATAGATACAAAGACTAAAGAGGCGATTCTGACAGCCCGAAACAAGGTCTCACCTCGTTTGTATTTGGAGGCGGTTTATGAGCGGGGAATTAAAGTAACTTCTTTGCCGGACAGGGACTATCCTGCAAACCTGAGGCAGATTTTGGACGCACCGCCCGTTTTGTATTTCAAAGGAACATTAAAAGCGGAAGACGATTTGGCAATCGGCGTTGTCGGGACAAGATACCCGACGGTTTACGGGAAACAGGTTACGGAAAGCCTGGTTTCCGATTTGGTTGGACACGGGTTAACTATTGTCAGTGGGCTGGCGCGGGGAGTTGATTCGATTGCGCATAAGGCGGCACTTTCTGCCGGCGGCAGGACAATAGCGGTTTTGGGAAACGGCGTTGATTTAATTTATCCGCCGGAAAATAAAAATCTTGCTGAGAGGATTATTCAAAACGGTGCTTTGGTTAGCGAATTTCCGCTTGGTTTTCCCTCGGTTCCTGCAAATTTTCCTGCAAGAAACAGGATTATTTCGGGTTTATCTTTGGGAATTTTGGTGACCGAAGCGGCTATTGATTCCGGGTCTTTGATTACAGCAGGTTGTGCCGCGGAACAGGGACGGGAAGTTTTTGCGGTGCCGGGAGCGATTACAAATAAGATGAGCGGGGGGACGACGAAGTTAATTAAAGAAGGGGTTAATGTCGCTGCGGAAGTTGGTGATATATTGGAGGCTATCGACCTCAAAGGGACAAAGGGATCAAAAGGGCCAAATGGGGCAAAAGTCGATGTTGCGGCTTTGAGTGCAAGTGATAGAAAGATTTTCGAGCTGATCGAAACCGAAAATATGCATCTGGACTTAATTTCAAGAAAAAGCGGACTAACTGTCGAGAAAGTAACTGCAGGATTAACTATGTTAGAGCTAAAAGGCGTAGTAAAAAATTATGGATCCGGTATTTGGGGCACATGATTGTCTTGCTTTTGAGCAGTATGAAGAGGCTTCTATGCTAAGATTGTCAGTTGAAAATGACTAAGGAAGCGGATTTTGTCTCGAGTTCCGAGAAGATAAAACCAGGAAAAGAAAAACACCCGATACTTAGAAAAGAGTTTCAGGCTTTTCTATTTTTTTATTATGGACTTCATGCCGTTTCCGGGGATCTGAGGAAATATATTCTCGCAGATGTTGGCAGCAGTGCAGTTATGGGTTTGCGAAGAAGCATGGGAGCGGATTCAAAAACGATTTTGTCACCTTTTGCCGCAAATGTAAACGGCCTTGAAAATGTTCCAAGGTCAGGTCCGGTTCTTGTTTGCGCCAACCACTGGAAAGACGGACCCTATAACGGAAATTGGATACATTATGCGCTCTCCGACGCAATGTATCAGGCGAGGGAAGAGGAAAGAGACCTTCGGATTATTATGCAAAATGGAATGTTGTTTCCGCATATTCCATTTAGAATACCGCACACGAAGAGATATGCCGAAATGATAGGTGACATGTACGATTTCATTCTGGTCACGCCTTTCAGGCAGATCGAATCCGGCAAAGAATCAAGCCCCATTTCGGAAGTAAAAAAAATAATCAAAGCGTTTCGGGATGACCAGATGATTGGTCTGTACCCGGAAGCCCGGGAAAGCAAACAATTCAGGCCGGGACATCCATCGGCGGGTGCTGTTGCCTGGTCGCTTTCACAGACGAGGGAAGATGCGCTTGTTTTACCCGTAGGGGTTCATGCCAACAAAAAAGATGTTTTGTCGCTTAGAGTGGGTAAGCCTTATCCTATTTCCGAAATTGCCTGGGCGGTTTCCCGAACTGACAGTCGGTTAAAAGAAAGAACGTACGGAAGAATTTCCCAGTATATGATGGAAAAAATCGAACCCCTTGTTCCTTCCTGGGCTTTTGCCTAAAAGGTGGTATTAATATTTCGAATAATGTTAATAAGATTTCCCAGGTCTCCGATTAAATAGTCCGGTTTTGCGGCTTTTAATCTTTTCGTGGAGTAGTGGCCATGAGTAATTGCAACACTTATTGATCCGAACTCCTTGGCGATCTCGATTTCTTCTGACGAATCCCCTACGATTAAAATCTCTTTTGCATTAAGATCGTTGGTTTTGGCAAAACTTATCAATTTTTCTCCTTTATTCCTGCCTTTTAAAGCTTCGTCCAGTTCGTTGTTAGCGATGACCCCATCAATGTATTTGGCAATTTTGAGACGTTCAAGTTGTTCCTCGATTCGCCTGGTAATATGGTTGCTAAAAATTACCGTCAGTATGTTTTGCTGGTATAACCATTTAAGTATTGTGCCGGTGTTTGCCCTGGATCTGATTGTTGAAGCCCTCAATTCATAATACTTGTGGAAAATTTGGGCATTCATTTTTGCATTTTTAAGAACTTTTTTTCTGGATAGGCCGATACTTTCGTAAAAATCAATAACCGGCACGACAAATTTTTCCCTGTAAATTCTGAGGGTAATCGGTTTAACCCCCATTGCAGAAATAAAGTGGTTGCAGCCGTCACAAACTGCTTGTGCGTCTGCAAGAAGCGTGCCGTTCCAATCAAAGGCAACAAGTTTAATCATTTCTTGTGTTGTCGGTACCTTTGGTATGCAAGAATTCCCCAACTTATGGCAGTTCCCGTCGTTGATATTGCACTGAGTTTTAATCCCAAAGTTAAGTAAGTGACTGAAAAAATGCTTAGGACTACGGTTGTCATAACGCTGGTGGAAAGTTCGGGTTTTTGCTTACCTTTGATCGTTGGAATAAGCGAGAAGATAAATATCAAACCACCTATTGTAAAAATTAGATCTTGCCACGACATTGTAAAAAGATAACACTTAACGGATTGCTGATCCAGCGGGGATTTTTTCGGAAGGTGAGAGAAGAACAGGTGTTCCGCCAACATCTACGGCTAGCATCATTCCCTCACTGATCTGCCCGGCCATCTTTTTCGGCTCAAGGTTTACCAGAATGGGGACTTGCTTACCTATTAGGTCTTTGGGTTCATAGAATTCCTGGATTCCGACTAAAATCTGCCGGGTTTCAGAACCTAAATCAACATCCAGTTTAAGAAGCTTTTCGGAATCTTCAACTCTTTCCACAGACTTTATGGTGCCAATTTTTATTTCGAGTTTTTTGAAATCTTTGTGGGTAATCATTGTCCGATTTTACACCAAAGGGCTATTGACAAGCATGATACAAAAGATGGAAAGTGAATGACAGTGAAAAACCTAGTAATTGTTGAATCGCCGACAAAAGCAAGGACTCTCTCCCAATATTTGGGGAAAGATTATCAAATTACTGCATCCATGGGTCATATCCGGGATTTGCCAAGGGGGGAATTCGGGGTGGATGTGGAAAACGGTTTTGAACCGAAGTACGTAATTCCAAAAGAGAAAATAAAAGCGGTTAATATTTTGGCCAAAACCGCGGAAGAGGCAGAAACGATTTGGCTTGCCACCGATCCGGACAGGGAAGGAGAAGCAATAGCGTGGAATTTGCTTGAGGTCATTAAACAGAAAGCAAAAAAGAAAAAAGCCTTTGATCATAAACGGGTTGTTTTCCACGAAATAACGAAAGGAGCAATTTTAGAAGCGTTCGAAAAGCCCAGAGCAATGGATTCGGATTTAATAGAAGCCCAACAGGCAAGACGGGTTTTGGACAGGCTGGTAGGTTATAAATTATCACCTCTGCTTTGGAAAAAAGTCAAAAGCGGTTTATCGGCGGGAAGAGTGCAGTCAGTTGCGCTAAAGATTGTGGTCGACAGGGAGCGTGAAATTGAGGCCTTTAAAAGTCAGGAATATTGGAATATAGACGTAGAAGTTTCAAAGGAGACTAAGGAAAATTTTGTTGCGTCACTGGCGAAAATCAACGATAAGAAAGCGGAAGTAAAAAAAAGGGCAATAGCAGATGAGGTTACAGGCGATTTAGAGAAGGCAAGTTACGAGATTGCGGATGTTAAAGCGAAAGATGCCAAAAAATATCCCAATCCTCCGTTCACAACTTCTACGCTTCAACAATCAGCAGCTACAAGGCTTGGCTATGCCCCCGGTAAAACCATGAAAGTTGCCCAGAGCCTTTACGAACAGGGTTTAATCACTTATATGAGAACCGATTCGGTGAATCTTTCACCCGGGGCAGTTTCTGCTACCAGGAAGTATGTTGAAGACAGATTCGGAAAAGATTACCTGCCGCACGGACCGAGGGCATATAAAGCCAAGTCGAGACTGGCACAAGAAGCGCATGAAGCGATCAGGCCGACGAATGTTCAAGTTACAGGTGATAAATTACAAGTTACAAATGATGAGAAAAAGCTGTACGAGTTGATCTGGCGCAGAATGGTTGTTTGCCAAATGGCGGAAGCGGTTGTTGCAGAAACTTCGGTAGACGTTTCGGCTCAGGGCAATGAAAAATATTTACTTCGCGCAACGGGGCAGAAAGTTAAGTTTGACGGATGGTACAAGGTCTATGAAAAGTATCCGATTACTGAACAGCTTCTTCCGAATTTGGAAAAGGGGATGAAACTTAACCTTAACAAAGTAACACCTACTCAAAAGTTTACGGAACCGCCCGCAAGGTTTACCGAAGCAACCCTTATTAAAGAGTTGGAGAAAAACGATATAGGAAGACCCTCAACTTATGCGCCGACAATTTCCACTTTGCACAATAGAAATTATATTGAAAGGCTTGAGGCGCGCAGAATTGGGCCGACACCGATTGGCAAGACTACTGTGGACTTTTTGGTTAAGTATTTTCCCAACATAGTTGATTTAACTTTTACTGCGGGAATGGAAGACGAATTGGACGAAATTGCACAAGGGAAGGAAAAAATGGCACCAGTTATGGAAAAGTTCTGGCGCGATTTTGAACCTCTGGTTGCAAAAGTTCTAGAAGAAGCGGAAAAGATGAAGCCGGAGACGGAAGAAACTAACGAAAAATGCGAAAAGTGTGGTAAGCCTATGGTAATTCGTTATGGCCGATTCGGGAAATTTATGGCATGCAGCGGATTTCCCGAATGTAAAAATACAAAAGCGCTGACTGTCGATAGCGGATTGACATGCCCACTTTGCGGTGGCAATATAATCATGAAGCGAACGAAGCGCGGCAAGCCTTTCTGGGGATGTTCCAACTGGCCGGATTGCAAGTTTGCTTCCTGGAAAAAACCGGATTTACCTTCAAACGCAAAACAGACTGATGAGTAATACGGCTCGGGGCAAACTTC
Source organism: Candidatus Curtissbacteria bacterium (assembly GCA_016198325.1). Lineage (GTDB taxonomy): Bacteria > Patescibacteriota > Microgenomatia > Curtissbacterales > GWA2-41-24 > JACQIV01. The sequence continues at coordinate 22,886 of JACQIV010000018.1, read as the reverse complement.
TTCCATGTTACAATAACTTTGATTTTCTGCCCCTAAAACTTCATGGCGAGAAACTCTAAGAAAGTTATTTCAAAAAAATCCAAAGAGGAAGAAGTAGTGATGGTTGTTAAAAGGGACGACCTTTTTAAGGATGGAATTTGGAATGGAATTAGTTCGAAAAATCTTAAAAAATATATTAACTTAATTTACAAGAAACATAAGTTCGCAAGACGAGGTGATGCGGAAGAAGATCCAACCGTAAAACAAATAATCCCGTATTTGTTTTATGAGAGCGGGGGCAAAATCTTCTTGATGAAGCGTAAAAGTGATCATACGGATAGACGTTTGGCAGACAAATATTCCTTAGGTATTGGTGGTCATATAAACAAATCGGATATCAAAGGCAGCGATATTATGAAATGGGCAAAAAGAGAATTTGAAGAGGAAATAGACTACCAAGGAATATACAATGCCCAGTACCTGGGACTCTTAAATGACGATTCGAACGAAGTGGGACTCGTACACGCAGGATTGATAATCAGGATTGAGGGCGAGGGTAATGGAATTTCGGTTAGAGACGAACACTTATCGGGGGAACTTGTAGACCTTAAAGTTGCCGGGAAATTCTACAAACAAATGGAAAGCTGGAGTCAGATTGTTTATGATTTTTTGATGACAAAAAAAAGTAAGTTTGAAAAAGAAGTGGCTGTGAGTGGGGTTTTACCGGATTGGATGATTGAGAGCTACATTGACGATGGCTCAATTACAATCGAACCGCTTTCGGATAACTGGCGGGAAGAAATAGACCAAGTTTCCATCGATTTTCACTTAGGTACAAACTTGAAACTGTTTAAAAGTGGGACATATCGTTTTGTCGATACCAAACGTGGTTTACCTCAAGGCGCCATGGAGGAAGTTCTTCTGGAAAGTGGTGATCCGTTTATTTTGGAGCCGGGCGCTTTTGCTATTGCTTCAACAAGCGAAGTGCTTAAATTGCCTAACGATATTTTAGGAAGGTTGGAGGGAAAAAGTTCCCTAGCGAGGCTTGGTATTTTGGTGCATTCGACTGCGGCGAGATTTGATCCTGGGTGGAATGGTGCTCCGGTGTTGGAACTTGGTAATTTGGGACCAAAACCAGCAATACTTTATGCTGGTATGTCTATTTGTGCATTCACCTTTGAAAAGCTGGCGGCACCTGTCAGGATGTCATACGAGGGTAGCAGGTCGGATAGGTATTCGGGTTCCAGGGATGCTATTGCCTCAAGAATCGAAAGACATGGCAAGAAAAGGTAAATTCATCGTTTTTGAACCCTTCGACTTTCTCTCAGGGCTCAAGCTATCATGAATAAAGGAAAACTTATTGTATTCGAGGGGGCGGACGGGACAGGTAAATCTACACAAGCGAGGCTGCTTTTTGCATATTTCAAAAAAAAGAAAATACCGGCAGTATTGTTTTCGTTTCCGCAATACCAATCGGCTTGGGGCAAGATGGTGAGAAGGTATTTAAACGGGGAATTTGGAGACGTTCACGAGGTTAGCCCATACCTTGCTTCTGTTCTATATGCCGGTGACAGACTGCTTGCTTCTGCGAAAATAGAAAAATGGCTTGCAGAGGGAAAAATTGTTGTTTGTGACCGCTATGTTGCTTCAAACATTGCGCACCAGGGGGCGAAAATGAAAAGTCAAAGTGAGAAGTCAAAGTATGTAAAGTGGCTGGAGGATTTGGAGTTTGATGTTCACAAGATACCCAAACCGGACATAGTTGTTCTTTTGACCCTACCGCCTAAAAGTGCCCAAAAATTTATGAAGCAGCGGGTTTTGGATATCCACGAAAAGGATGTTGTTTACCAGGAAAAGGTTGCAGAAACATTTAGGGAATATTCGGAAGGCAAGAAAAATTGGGTTGAGGTTTCTAATATGGATGGGGATAGATTAAAGACTTTGCAGGAGGTTGACAAAGAGGTGATTGATAATCTTAAGAAAAGCCGGTTGATTTAACAAGGAGAGACCTTGCATACGTGACAAGGTCTCTCCTTGTTCTGAGAACATGAATCCTTTTGCTGAAAAATTTACCAAAGAAGAATCCTGGTATATCGAACCCTTTTTTACTAACCTCGACAAAAACGTTTTTGCTGCCAAATATCTTCCAAGCGAGGTTCTGGGTGCACTGGCTTCCCGCTACAGCCGGTCGACAAAGGGAGTTCGCAGGCTGTTTTTCGACGAGTATATAAAACCTATATTGGAGCCTAACCTTGATGGCGTAAGTAAGTCGGAGATAAAACAGGCGGAAGCCATGAAAACGGAGCTGGTTAATTTTGTTGATTATCTTCATAAACATGGCGGTTGGGAAGCGGTTGTTAACAGTAAGCGGGCGAGGAATTTTTTTGAAAAGTGGCTGGCGGCGTATGGAGATGATTCGATTGCGCAAATGGCAGGAGCTCATATCTTTTTTGAAAATGTCAGCCAGATTGCCACTAAAACACTGGAGGATTTCAGGATCGGATTTGCGCCGCTTGAGAAGTCGACGAGATATGTGATGTTTGACCAAAAGGTAGGGGGAAGGTACTTATATTATCTGGAGCCTGATTTAGTTAAATCTAAGTTTGGACTGGAGTACGTGAAGCTTATGAATTTGTTATTCAATAGATACTCCTCGTCAATCGATCCACTTTCAAAATTTCTAAGAAGAAAGTTTCAACAGGAAAAAGATCAGTCCGACAGGGCATATACGGAAACCCTGAAGGCAAAAGCCTGTGATGTTTTGCGGGCGTATTTACCGGCTGCGACTCTAACAAATGTCGGTTTTTTTGGGGTGGGCCAGTCTTTTGAATATGTAATTACCAAGTGTCTTGCAAGCCCGCTTTCCGAAATCAGGTTTTTGGCGCAAGACGCGCAGAAAGAACTTATGAAAGTTATCCCTTCAATGGTTGCACGTCCAACATCGGTTCGTGGAAAAGTTTACCGGAAATATGTTCAGAAGACGGAAAAGGAACTGGAGAAATTGGTAGTGTCGTACCAGAACGAGGACGGTCCTCGAGCTGACCCTGTCCAGCTTGTCGAATACGACGCGGATGCGGAGGATAGAATTGTTGCGGGCCTTCTTTATAAGTATTCAACAACTTCATACCAGAATATTAAAGATAAAGTTGCTGCGATGAGTGCAAGGCAGAAACTTTCTATCATCAAAAAGGCAGTTTCAGGTCGGGAAGTCCGGCAGCACAGGCTGGTGCGCGCATTTGAAAATACGTATTACAAATTCGACATCGTTGCGAATTTCGGTGCCTATAGGGATTTACACCGTCATCGAATGCTGACTCAGGAAAGGCAAAGATTTACTACGGAACTTGGGTTTGATATTCCTCCGGATTTGGTCAATTCAAAACTCGATAAGCCTTATATAGAAGCGGCAGAAAAAGTTAGTACTTTTTACCGAAAAATAAAAAAAAGATTTCCCGATGCTTGCCAATATGTTGTGATGATGGGCAATCGAATCCGCTGGTATCAGTTTGAAAATCTACGGGAGCTTGCCTGGGAAGCGGAACTTAGAACTGGGCCCCAAGGTCATCCCGATTATCGCGTTGTCGAACAGGAAAAGGTCAGGCAGGTTAACAAAGTGCATCCTGCCCTTGTCGAAGCTTTAAAGTTTGTAGATTTTGGTGAGTACGACCTTGCAAGGCGCGAAAGCGAGAAGAGAATTGACAGAAAACTAGGTTTTAAGACAAAAGTTACAGGCTAGCGCCGGGAGTCGGACCCTGTTACGTTCTTGACAAATTTTCACGAAAGGTTTTATCTAATAATTAGATTTCTTGCGGAATCTTTTTTTATGCAGGAGCGGACGTCCGGTCACGAAAAATCACTGAGCGAGCTGCATGGGAGTGCTTCGTTTTTTGAAATAAAGAGGATTGTTGAGGGTAATCTTTCAATGCCTAGCTTGAAGAATCATGAGAACAGGGTCCCTAAAAAAGTTAGCGGTTGGGGGCATTTTAACCTTGGTTGCGAAATCACAATGAAAGAACCTCCGAAAACGGGGAGTTGACTTCAATTCTTCTTGAATTTACAATGCCGACTAGGCTTGGGTAAAAGACCCGGGCGATTTTTTTTGGATATGAGGGAAAGAGAAGCTCAAACAATTAACGGGAACAGAATTGACGAGGTTATTTTAACGCGTCTTGCGATTCAGAATCTTGAAGAAGTCTGGGGTGTAAGAGTTGCTTCTGACGTAAAAGACGAAGCAATCAAAAAAGCAATTCGGCTTAAATCTCGTGCTCAAGAACCAAGCTCCCAAAGAAAAAGAAGAGATATGCTTGCCGGGAAATTTTTTCATAATAATCCCAGGTAAGTTTACTTAGGTTTATTTTCTGTGATATAGTTTCCATCAATACACACGCCCTGAGCTTAATACTCCTCAATCCGAATAACGGATTGGATTTCCGGGGCGGAGGATCCGCCACTTGGTGGAATTAAGGAGATTTAAAATTATGCAAATACCATCAATGCAGGAACTACTCGAAGCCGGTGTCCATTTTGGGCATCAGGTAAGGAGATGGAATCCTAAAATGCAGCCATTCATTTTTACTGCCCGTGAAGGGATACATGTAATTGACCTTGCCGCGACGGTTGATAAGTTAACCGAAGCTTGTGAATTTGTTAAAAAGATAGGCACAGAAGGTGGCACGATTGTATTTCTTGCTTCAAAGAAGCAGGCAAAAGCGATTGTTGAAGCGGAGGCAAAAAAAGCCGGTGCCATGTATATTACGGAAAGATGGATCGGTGGCCTCTTAACCAATTGGGACCAGACCAGTAAGAATCTCAAGAAACTTGCGGATCTTAAAAAGAAAAAGGAAGAGGGTGGGTTTGCAGACCTTACTAAGAAAGAAAATCTTCAGATTGACCGTGTAATAAATAAATTAGAAAGATTTTACGGAGGGGTTGCTGCTCTCGAAAAACTGCCGGATGCACTTTTTGTTGTAGATGTCAGGAAAGAGGAAAACGCCTGTCGCGAAGCGCAAAAAAAAGAAGTTCCAATAATTGCACTTTGCGATACTAATGCGAACGTAACTCTTGTTGATTACCCGGTTCCGGGAAACGATGATGCTATCAAGGCAATTGAAATTGTTACCCATGCGGTTGCTGAGGCGTATGCCGAGGGCAAAGTGGCATTTGAAAAGAAAACGCCGAAGGAGAAAGTCGATGCGGCAGGGGATGCACCGAAGGGTACAAAGGGGACAAAGGGGTCGGACGACAAATTAAAACCAGCTGATCAGTCATCCTGAACTTAGTGAAGGATATAAACTTGAAATATGAGTGTTTCTATTGAAGACATCAAGAAGTTAAGAGAAACAACAGGCGCCGGTATTGCCGATTCCCGTAAGGCTCTGGAAGAAGCCGGTGGTGATATCAAAAAAGCGGAAGAGCTTGTAAAAAGCTGGGGTATTGCGGCAGCATCTAAAAAAGCCGACAGGGCGGTTGGCGCAGGCCTCGTTGATACTTACATCCATAGTGGAGGAAAAGTCGGGTCAATGGTCGAGGTGAATTGCGAGACAGATTTTGTCGCCAAAACCGAAGAATTTAAAAATCTTGTCCGAGAAGTTGCAATGCAAGTTGCAGCAATGGACCCAAAAGACGTTAAAGAATTACTTTCCCAGGATTATATTAGGGATTCTGCGAAAAATGTGGAAACCTTAGTGAAAGAAACGATAGCTAAAGTAGGCGAAAATATACAAGTTAAGCGCTTTATGCGTTTTGAGCTTGGTGTCTGACGCATGGAGAAAAGAATTATTAGTTCTAGAGAATCCAGGAAAAACGAATTGTTGAGGACTGTTAGAGAATTCAACCGTTCCTTTGAAGAAGCGGTTGAAGAAGCGGATTTTGGTGCTATTTCTATGTTTGGGAAAAAAAGGAGAGAAGCAATAACTCAATTGATTAGTGTATTTCCGGAAATGTCGTTTTACGCACACACAGGTATTAATACATTGTTCTCTGTTTGTGCACCGGAAGAATATATAGGAAAATAGTAAAGTATGATCGGAGATATCGAAGAACGAATGCAGAAAGCTGTTTCGCATTTGCGCGAGGAGCTTGCGCAGATTCGGACCGGAAGAGCTACACCCTCCTTAGTTGCAGATATTATTGTTGATGCCTACAACAGCAAGATGACAGTTAAAGAGCTTGCCCAAATTACGGCACCCGAGCCCAACATAATTTTGATTTCTCCTTGGGACAAATCAATAATCACCAGTATTTCAGGAGGAATCGTAAAATCCAACCTTGGTTTTAATCCGGTCGTGGACGGGGATCTGATCCGCATTAATATTCCTGCACTGACTGCGGAAAGACGGGAGCAGTTTATAAAACAAATGCATGGGATACTTGAAAAATACCGTGTTGAGGTCAGGCAAATTAGGCATGAATTTGTGGAAAAAGCCAAGGCAGCAGAAGAAAACAAAGAAATAGGTGAAGATGAGTTGGAGAGGCAGAAAAACGAAATCCAAAAAATTCATGACAAATATATCGGGCAGGTTGACGAAGCAGGAGAGACGAAGGAGTCACAACTAAGAGAAATTTGAAATTTTCAATTTGTAATTTGAAATGAAGCATTAATGAATAAAAAATATAAATTGAGTATTTAGTTTTATGGCAGTACTGGTTTTCATAATTATCCTCTCTCTTCTTGTGATGCTTCACGAGTTGGGGCATTTCCTGATGGCAAAGCGCTCAAAAATCGGAGTGGAAGAGTTCGGTTTTGGCCTTCCGCCAAGAATTTGGGGCAAAAAGGTTGGTGAAACAATTTATTCTATCAATTGGCTTCCTTTCGGAGGGTTTGTGCGCCTGGTTGGGGAAGATTCGGATGACCCGAAGGCAATGAAGGCTAAAAATAGTTTTCAGAGTAAGCCGATTGGGCAAAGGACTATGGTAGTCCTGGCCGGTGTGGCAGTTAATTTTATTTTGGCCGTTGTTATTTTTTATTTTGTAGTGGCAGTACTTGGTTTTAAGGTTAGTTTGCCGCTTCTGGTCGAACACAAATTTAAGTTTGTTAACCAGGACTCACAGGTTCTGGTAATGGATATTACTCCCGGATCCCCTGCGGAGGCGGCAGGGATTCAGCCTGCCGAATCGATTCTTAAAGTGAATGGAGCGGATATTAATTCAACCCAGCAGCTTCAGTCGATAATCCGCAGTTCACAGGACAAGGAACTAACGCTTGTTCTTGAGAATCCGGTTAATAATTCTACAAGGGAAGCGGTGGCTGTTCCCAAATATAACGAGCAGCTTAAATCTCCCGCCTTGGGAGTTGGTTTGGGGGAACTGGGAGTTTTAAAGTACGATACATTTCCCCAAAAATTATTTTCGGGGTTTATCCACAGTTACAATACGGTGGAGTATAGCTTCAAAATTTTTGGCCAGTTGATAGGATATGCTGTACGCGAGCGTGATATTACACCGGTTTCGGAAGGAGTTTCCGGGCCAGTCGGTATTGCCCAGATTACTTCACAGGCGGTTGCCCTGGGACCGCTTTCGGTGCTGCAACTGTTCGGATTGCTTTCCCTGAACCTTGCGTTAATCAATGTTCTGCCGATTCCGGCGCTGGATGGGGGAAGGTTCTTGTTTATATTTATTGAAGCTGTTACCCGCAGGCGTGTTTATCCTAAATTCGAAAAATGGGCACACACCATAGGTTTTGTAGTTCTTCTGGGGTTGATTGTGCTGGTTACTTATAACGACATTTTAAAATTACTAAGGTAATTTAAAATGTCGTTGCGATAACTTCATAACTATGTTGATCTTTGTCACATAGTACTACGTTATCTAAACGATATTTTGAAGTTATTAAGATAGCTTTTCTTCTCCGAACAAACTTTTCATACAAGGCTTGACATATCATTTTCGGCCGTGTACACTATGGGCCAATTCTGCCCGTTTTTTTATGTCTAAAGAATCAGTACCGCAACCAATCGACGCATTAATTAATAAACAAGCGCGGCTAACCGATATTTCACTGTCTCGGAAGACTCTTTTTGAAGCAGTCGGTACTGGTGCCGTAAACGAGGGTGATTCGAATGTGGCAACACTCAAAATCATCAGAACCAAGAGGGCTGTCAGCCGTTCGATAGTACGTATTGATTCAAGTATTAAGGCTGTTAACACCGAAATCTCCTATAGACAGGAAGATTTAATTTCCCAAGCGCAAATTTATTTGCAATCTATAGAGAATGATTCAAGGATTTTGGAGGAAATTAGGGAAGGGGCTAAAGAAGGTCTAATTAAACAGGCAACCTTAGGTAAACATGAAGAAGAGCTTCAAAGACTTAAAAATCTAGCTTTGGTAGATGAAGTGATTAAATGTGGACTTGACCTTTTGAGACGAAAAGAGGAGGAGGGAATAGCACAGAGACAGTTACCAGTTGTAGAAAAAGTGGCTGGCGAAAAGTTGAAGATTGATGTTTCGTCAAAACAGATTTCCTTCAAAGGTAAGAGTCTCAAGCTAACCGAGATTCCATGGAAAGTTTTGGTCCACTTAGCGAAACATACCGGAAAAGAAGTTTCTTATAAAAAAATTGCTGCGATTGCCAAAAAAGCAGGCTCAAAATCTCAAACACCATCGGGAGACGCAGCTGGTTCCTTAAGGAAATTTCTTTCACGAATTGGGCTTGAAAATGCACTGACAACACTCGGTGCAAGACATAAAGCAAGATATGTTTTTAATTTACCGGTTGAAATAATTAGCGCAGAAGAAGCTGGGGAGAAGGAGCAGACTCTTCCGGATGGGGCAAAGGTAGAGCTTTCTGGTATGAGGGCAAAACTTTTAGTGTTTTTACTAAAAGGAACAGAGAAGAAGCCAGTATTAGCTTCAAAACTATGTAAAGCATTTTGGAGGAAGGATAACAAGGTAACTAGAACTCGATTAAGCGTTTTGTTAAGTAACTTGAAGAAAGATCTAGTTACTGCCGGGTGGGAAGTTGTGATGCCGCTAACTAAAAGCCAGATATTGAAGGGCGAAGACGCCATGTACTTTTTAAGGAAAATTAAAATTACCGAAGAACCTGTGCAGACTAAGCCGGCACGGGAAATTTCTTATCTTCCTATTGAAGAGTTCCAAGCCCTGGCATACTTTGTCCGAGAAAAGTCTCCGGAGGTAGATGGAGTTTTAAGAATAATTGGACCACAGACTAATCATGAAGATTATCTTTCACGCCCGCAAGCATTTAAAATGATGCTTTCCGCAGCCCGGCATTTGTATAGAATAATCGAGCGAGGAGATCCAATTCCATACGATCAGGCGTTGTGGAAAGAAATAAAAGAAGGCATGAAGCGGACGAAAGATGCCGATGCACTGGAAACATTCAAAGCAACAGTTGGCAATTGGTTTAAAGGAGAGAGAGCAGGATTTGAGGAAGAAATTAAACAAATAGATGAAATCGAAAAGGCTGAAGAAATTGAATTCTCAAATGATGAGAAAGCGCTACTGGCTGCGGTATATTTTGTAAATTCAAGTAAAGTAAGCGAATTAGGTTTTGACTTAATAGAAGAAGAAAAAGCGTCAAAGCTTCTTGAAACATTCAAAGATTTTGAATCTCTCGATAAAGGTTTTTATTTTGAAATCCGTAGAGCTATTCTTAATAGGGTAAAGTCGATAGTTGAAAAGGACGATATAAATGAGGTGATTTTGAATGAAGATGACTCCACAAAGGATCTTTTGCTATATTTTATGATTCATGGTCGGGATAATGGAATCCAATTTATTGATTATCTTGCAAACTTGGATATTGAAGGTGACGAGATTGCACGTGAGTTGTTATTCATCAAAGAAAAAGCTTCAGTACAGGATAGGGTTCAGGAGAACTTAGGTGTAATTGCAGGCGTAGAATATGATTTTGGACAGGATAAAAAGAAACTTTCTGCGCTAGAGAAGCTTGATCCGAATATTGTTAAACATTCAGAGGAAATCGTGAACGAGGTTTTCAGTGAACTTGGAGGGGATGCTTATTATTACAGACGCATAACTAAAGCGTTTCCGTTTCTGAAAAACAAATCTATTAAGTGGTACATGAATGAAGGTTATGCAAATGCTATTCAAGGCAGAGATGGCCATCATCCAATGTTTGATCCATGCGAGATTGCTATTATGATTTATGTATCAAAATATGGTGAACATATTAATAAGCGTCATTTGAAATTTCTCCGTAAGGTAGTTACCGAGGTTTGCAAAAAAAAACGGACAGAAATTGGCCGTAATTCTTGAACCTCTCGTTATAATCTAAAGGGCCATAATGAAAGAATCTGATTTTCAAGGTCAAACCCAAAAACAACAAAGCAGGCTACGCACAGTCGAGAATGCGATAAGCAAGACAGGCAGATTGGTTGATTTAGTAGTCCTGCCTGGAAAAGATCCACAAATTGTTGCCTTGGTTCAGTCCAGGCTGATAGAAAGAGCCTTGCCGTTTTTAACCGCGGAAGCAGAAGAGGCGAGCGAAATGGTAAATAGACTTGAGGCTGTCAACATGTTGGAAGGTGTTGTTGCGAAGGTAAAAAGTGGAGTAGACGAAGGTACTCTTTCACCAGTCCATCTGGAAAGTTTGCAAAAGAGACTGGAAAGAGCAAAAGAAGAATTAACTCCCCGAAAAACGGAAGGTGATTTAAAGAAACGGGAGGAAATTAAGTCATTTTTGCACGAACAGTTTGGAGTAGCCTTACCGGTAAATCTTGATATTGATGATGTTTCGGTTATAGAAGCTTTACTTTTCGGTTCCGGGGAGAAGCCGGTTACAAAGGAAGAAATTTGCGAACATGTTTGGGGTAGTAAATACCAACCTGAAATTGCCGGGCTTAAGCTCTCGATTGGTATTTCAAGAATCCGAAGGGCCTTTTTACAATCTGGGCTGGATATCAAACTTGATCAGGGGAAAAACGGTTATTTTATCGGTAACAAGGTTAAGGATAATGAAAAAGAAGTTGGTAAATTGGTGCCTCAAACACAGATCATAATCGCAACTAGGCAATCAATTACCCTAACAAGCGAACAAACTATCGTTGTTGCAAATCTGATTGATAGCATTTCGGACGAAGCAATAAAAGAAATTCTTTCGTTAAGTGGTGGAGACTTGGAAAGCATAGTTGGCGACATGGGTGACCTTTCAAAACTTATTGCTGCCGTTCAAAGCGGAGAAATAAGCATACCCGACAGTGGAGATTTTCTGGAGGCAAAAGAATCCGGAATGACTGCCCAAATAGAAAGTGTCAAAGAAAGAATGAGAGGGCTTCTCGCTTTTGTGATAACAAAGATGGGAGAAGTTAAGGAGCCGAATAGGGGTTTGAAGGCTACCATTGGGAGGGAAATACACCGGTTAAAGTTCTACTTAGGTTCTCTTCAAGGCCAGGAAATCATTGTCAGGGCGATTCGGGAAATGAGCAACTTGGAAGCGATCCTTGTATATAACGCAATGAGCACCAATATCAAAAAAGAACTGGAGTTTCCCGATGCGGATACTTGTAATGAATCGCAAATGGCCGAATATTTCAAAGCATCTGCCTATCACAAGTTTGGGTATGGAGCCAAGACTAGGCGATCAAAGGATAAGGATTTTGGAATGATCGAACAACTGGTGATGAGTTGTTATGAAAGGATGGACGAGGAAGGTTTTAATGTTGGAAAAGTAATGGACCTCCTTTGTGAAGAGGTCTATGCGGACAACGTGTTTGAAAAACTTGTTGAAGCTGCGAATTTCAGGAGTTGTTTATTTGAACTGGCTTGTGTTTTTAGTCAATCGGCAGAGACTTCCCGACTGGCCCGCTATTGCCGGGAAGTTTTAGCGGGTGAAAGGGAAATTCGAGTGCCGTTATGGATGAGAGAATAGAATATCTACCGGTTGTAAGCACCCCTGAAGCTTCTTTAAGAGAGAGGCTTGCGTTATCCGACAGCCAGAAAAGGGACCTTCTAAAAATCGGGGAAAGGTATTTGCGCTCTGCCAAGCTTGATTTTAAACGCGAAAATTTGGCACTTGCCCTGAGCGTGTTAGGGGTGGACTGCCTATCCCGAGGGCTTGCATCCGAAGGGAGAGAAAAATTGTCGGAATTGGATAGAATCAAACCTCTGATAGAAAAGGGCCTGCAGGAAAGGTCACAGCTTCAGAGTGAAGTGCGCCGTGCGACTAAAGAACTTGAAAAAGGATTGGATATTACCGGAACCCCACTCTTTGGACCGTTGGTAATTTCTTATGATTTATACAAAAAAGCAAAAATAGTCCTTTCGCGTTTTGCGCTTTCATCGAACGTCGATGCCTGCCAACAACTTGTATATGAATTTGAAACAAGAAGCTGTTTACTGGAAGTACTTTCAGGTTATGCAATATCAACCTTATCCCGTGAACACTTCCCAAATGCTTCGATTGAAACGATAACTTCCGATGAGGACCGTGCGAAACTTGTCAGGAATATGATCGCCTCGCTCGTTTTCCGACAAGTTCCGACTGCAGCAATTCCTATTGAAGAACTTAGGGATTTTATCGAAAACAGCGGAAAAAACTTAAGCGAATTTGATAACGATTTAACAAACGATATATACGAAGCTATATCCGGAAATGTTTCCGGCGAGAAAGCAGAATTTAGGAATTACATTGCCGGTTTAGTCGAGCAAACCAAACAGGTTTTTGCAAGACCAAACATAAGTATGCAGATACCCTTATCGGAGGGGGAAGTAGTCGCTAGCCGTGATGCCATGTACGAAAAATTTTCAAGGTGGTTGTTACTTGTCCATCCCGCATTGGAAGAAAGAGAGCTAATTACGAATGTAAAAAAAGCCGAATCCGGTGAATATTCCTTGTGGAGAGCGGATTTATCCAAGGAGATTGACGGAAAAAGAATACCATCAAGGGGTGGTCTTGATAGGGCAATGAGGCTTGCTTATGCAAAAGGTTACTCCGGTGAAAGGTACGGGGAGGGGATGGCTGCATGGAGGAAATTCGAAGCAGAAAGTGCAGCGGAAAAAGCAAAAATCGCAATGCTTATCGAAGAACGTTACGAAACCGAGCGACTAATCGGAAGAGCCATGTTGGAAGATCCGGTAATAGACAAACTTGCGGAAAAATATATGTACGAAACAGGTAAACCCGAATACTCTGTATTGAATGCACTAAGAATCCGGATGGGGAAAGACTTAAAGGTAATTAGAGATGCGGAAGTAAGAAGAAAAAAATCTGAAGAGTTCGTTGTTCAATTGCTTGCAAATAATGGTGGGGTTCTTCCGGACAAAGCTGAATTACCCGGATATGAGCTTGAAAAGTTAATCGATAGCAAAGACAAGAGGAAACAAAATATTTTAAGTAAAGCAAATGATAAATTAAGGTGGGAATATGAAGAGTTAGCAGGTGAATTTTTATCTATTATGCCATTTTCATGGCTGGACTGGGCTAATATTCCTAATGAGACAATTCTTCTGGAAATAGAGAGATTAAAGTGCATAGAAAAGGACTTAATAAAGAACGGTACAAATTCCAACCTTGATGCATTTCGTATAAAAAGAGAAGACGTTGGTTCTATTCTTGGTTATGTGGATAAAAAAAGGTCAAGGCTTCTTCTTAGAAAAAGAATAAAAACCAAGTTAGTAGGAGATAAAGTAAGAGCGGAAGAATTGGGCTTATTGCGTGCAAGAATTACTGTATATCAAAAAGGAACAAAAGGCGCAAATCTTGAGACATTAAGAATTAAGTTTTTTAAGTTTTGCATTATGGAAAGATCACGCAACCTTAAGGAAATTATGATTGCAAGAAATAGAATTACGGCTGCTAATTCATTGGACATGGAAATCGAACGATTTCGGAACAAGGGCGAAATTGAGTCCTGGTATAAAAAGGAACAGGCTTCATCGTTTGCAGAACTAGGTGACTTTGTGTTTACCAAAGAAACAGTAGCAAAGTTAGCCAAGGATTTGAAGCTGTTCAATACGTGGAAAGCACCAAAGAGCCTGAGCTTAATTAGGGGGTTGGATGTTTATAAAAAGGACGATTTTGTCGCATGGCTCAGGGATGAAGTTTCTGAAACCAGAAAAGTTGAGGGAAAGACTTCCCGCCGGCAACAGCTAGAGGGATGGAGAAGGGACTCGCTTGAAGGGATGATAAGTTTGGTTGAAGCACAAAACATGATATTGCCTCTTTCATATGATGGTGTATCTTTTCAGGATTTTATAACTGCTATGCTTTGGCGGAGAGTTACTGCTGAAGCTATTTGCAGTCTTCCTAAAACCAAATTTGAATATGATCAATATTTACAGGAATTCAAAATCATTGCGAAAGAGAAGTTTGTTGAATATCTCAAATTTCACAGAAAAACTCTTTCCGATAAGATAAATGTATTAGAGACCGAACCGGCAAAACAAAGATTTTTAAAGAAAATGCAGGGACTGGAGTTTGTAATGGAGGAGTCTTCCCCGGAAAAAGCGACAGTCTAATTTTGTAGAGTCATGTATTTTTGTGCTAACCTATTTCTTCAATGATTCCGGAATTGGCTTTACATCAGCACCAAAGAGCAGAATTTGCCCCAACAATATTTTTGCTTCAGGAATTAACCGGTGCTATTGGCGGCGGGTTAAGACTTAAAGAGGATGATGTCTTACACAGGTTATATTTCTGGCGTCAGTCAAACAGTTACGGTCTTGTCTATTTAAACGGCAGAGGTTTGGCTTTTAAGATGCAGATTAACGAAAGGGGTGTCAGGGAAGTTGGGATTTTTGAAGGCAATAGTAAGAAGGACTTAAAACAAAAGTACACGATGCACCTTGACCATTCTTTCGAGGCCGCCGGCGAATCGGACTATGTCGTGGACGAAAATGCAAAGCGGTTGTGGGATCTGGCAACCGCAAAACTTGTTGACAAATTTTTATCTTCTTTTTTGAACGGTGAAGCCGAGATTTTTACTCCCAAGACAAGATAACTTCTTTTTTTAATCCTATCCGAATATAATCGTTTTATGAAGTACTCAGAACTTTTCGCAAAAACTTCAAAACAAATTCCTAAAGACGAAGTTTCGGTCAATGCCAATCTTCTAATCCGCGGAGGGTTTGTCGACAAGTTAATGGCCGGTTCATATTCGCTTTTGCCTTTGGGGTTCAGGGTTGTTACAAAAATTGAACAAATTATCCGCGAGGAAATGAACGCAACGGGTGCGCAGGAAATCCTTATGCCGCTTCTTCACCCTAAAAGCATCTGGAACGAAACGGGCAGGTGGGATAGCGCGCGCGAGGTTATGTACCAATTTAAAAAGGGAGACAAAGAATACGCTCTTTCCTTTACCCACGAAGAAATCCTGCTGGATTTAGTTAGGAAACACATCCAAACTCACAGGGATTTTCCAATAAAGCTTTATCATTTTTCAACAAAATTCAGGAACGAACTCAGGGCAAAATCCGGCGTATTGCGTGGTAGGGAATTTCTCATGAAGGATCTTTATAGTGTGCACGGTACGCAGAAGGATCTGGACAAATATTATTTTGAGGTTGCAGCAAGTTATATGAAAGTTTTTGAACGCGTCGGCCTAAAGGCAATTCAGGTTGAGGCGGCAGGGGGAGTGTTTACCGAGGAAAACACTCATGAATTCCAGGTTTTATGCGATAGCGGTGAGGACGAGGTTATTTACTGCCCGGGTGGCGATTATGCGCAGAATGTTGAAATTGCCGAAGCAAAAGAAGGGCAGCAATGCGTTTTGGGTCATGGGCCGCTTCTTAAGGCAAAGGCAATAGAAGTCGGCAATATTTTCCGGTTCGGGACGGTTTATAGTGAGAAAATGGGTGTTTCGTTTACCGATACTGGCGGGAAAAAACAGTATGTGTATTTGGGAAGTTACGGAATTGGCATAACAAGGCTCATGGGAACGGTTGTGGAAGTTTCAAACGACGATGCGGGGATTATCTGGCCGGATCAAGTGGCACCTTTTAAGGTGCACTTGATAACAATTGACAATAAACAATTAACAATTGACGCAAAGGAAATTTATCAAAAGTTAATAAAAGCTGGGATTGAAGTTCTTTGGGATGATAGGATGGATGTTTCGGCCGGAGTTAAATTTGCAGACTGTGATTTAATTGGGATTCCTACGCGCCTGGTAGTTTCAAAAAAAGTTGGAGAAGGTAAGGTTGAGGTAAAAGCGAGAAATTCCGATGAAACGGGGATAATATCCCTTGATGCTTTTATAAAAAAACAGGATTATTAGGATATTTTTTAGTATAATTTCCAGTTAATATGCAGTACACGGCTAACAGGGGAGAAAAAGGCAGGGTAGAAATAAAAGTCGATGTTCCCAAAGCGGCTTTTGATGAGGCTTACGATACGGTCCTTAAGAATTTTGCCAAGGATGCGAAGATTTCGGGTTTTAGGCCTGGAAATGCCCCATTGGATCTGGTTGAGGGCAATGTTGGTGCCAATAAAGTGCTGAACGAAACTGCAAGTTTTTTAGTATCGCGCCATCTATCCGAAATACTACAAAAAGAAAACTTATCCCCAATCGACCAGCCGAAGTTGGCTTTTGATTCTTTAACAAAAGGCGCTCCTTTTTCTTTTACGGTTACTTTTATCCAAATGCCTAAAGTTACCGTCGGAGACTGGAAGAAGGTCAAGGTAAAAAAGGCGGAGGTGCAAAAGGTGTCCGGTGAAAATATCGACAAGTCGATTGAGAATATTTTTAATGCATGGAGGGAACAAAAAGGTAAAGAAGGTTTGGAAGATAAGGAAGGCCAAGAAGGTCAAGAAGTCCAAGAGGGCCCAGAAGGGGAGGAGCAGGGTAAGTTCATCTATGATGCGAAGGGGAATAAACTTCCACTAGATGGAAGTTTGCGGTCCTCGCCGAGTCAAGACTTGGCTGCGGGCCTAAAGATATCTCACGAAGAGGTAAAACCGGATGATGATTTTGCGAAAGCTATCGGAGCAAAAGACCTTACCCACTTGCGTGAACTTGTGCGACGTGATCTTGAAGCTTTAGTTACGGACCAGGCGGAAATTAAGTTTGAAAACGAGATTTTTGAAGAAATCAGAAAGCTGTCGGAACTGGAAGTACCGGAAATCATGGTTGACGACGAGGTTAACCGGATGCTGGTAAACCTTGCCCAACAACTGGAGCGCGAAGGCAGGGGGGTTAAAGACTGGATAGAGGAGCAAAAAACCACTCTCGATGCCCTTAAGGCAAAATGGCGCGAGTCTGCGGAAAGAAATGTAAAGACCACCCTTACTATCAACCAAATCGGTAAAGAGGAAAAGGTTCAGGTGCCAAAAGAAGAAGTTGATAAGGTTATTGCGAACATGTCCGAAAAAAATCTTTCGGCGGAACAAAAAAGGGATCTGGAACGGTATGTCACGTTTAACATGTTTACGGCAAAGACGATAGATTTAATAAAGAAAACAATTTCTGCCTGAAATTTCGGTTGAATTAAATTTCGTTCAGGATTAGAATATTAGATCGGCTGATTATTAACCCAGCCATATTCTAGAGAGGAAGTGTTTATGTTTTGGCAAAAACCATTGTTACCCATACTTCGCCGGACCTTGACGGGATACCGGCTATTTGGCTTCTAAAAAAATTCCATCCGGATTTTAAAGGTGCAAATGTCGCTTTTGTTCCGGCCGGTTCAACTTATAACAACGAACCTGTTGATTCAAATGCAAATGTTGTCCATGTCGATACAGGTATGGGCAGGTTTGACCATCACCAAAACAGCAAATTTACCTGCGGTGCGCAGCTTGTGTACGAATCATTACTTCGCGAAGGCTATGTCGACGAAAAAGACGTAGCCCTAACGCGGATGATTAAAATTTTAACCGAGATCGACCACGGGTACGACACATACAAGTGGAATGAGCGTGAAAACGACCGTTACGATTTTATGCTTCATAATGTCCTTTCCGGCTGGAAAATGAACGAGCCCGGTAAGGATGATAAATACGTTGAGAAAGTTACTGATGCCATAGAGGCGGTTTATAAAGTCCTGAAGTCCAAAGTTATTGCGGAGAATGAAATAAAGGGCGGCGAACACTTTGAGACGAAATGGGGAAAAGGTGTTGCTGTTTTTTCCACAAACGGATCAATATTGGATACTGCAATCCGTGAGGGTTATGCGGTTGCAGTGACGAAAGATCCTAAAAAGGGGAATGTTAGGGTTACTGCCTCCAATACTTTTAGTGTAGATTTGACCGAAACTTACGAACAGCTTAAAAAAAAGGATCCCGAGGCAAGCTGGTTTTTACATGCATCAAAGGTGCTTCTTCGGAACGGTTCCAGCAGGAATCCGACAATGAAGGCCACCAAATTGGAACTTTCGGAGGTAATTACGGTTTTACAGAAAGCGTAGAATGGCCAATGGTGTTGAAAAAGGTGAAATTTCTGGCCAAGGAGGCTGCATTAAGACTTAAATATATGACAAATAAAGATTGTATTTTTTGCAAAATAGTTTCGGGTGAAGTGAGATCAAATATAGTTTATGAGGCTAAAAGGGTTATTGCCTTTCCGGATATAAACCCCATTGCAGCCACTCACATTTTAATAGTTCCAAAAAAGCATATCGAATCGGCAGTAGGTTTTCAAAAAGCAGACACTGAAGATGTAATGGCGCTATTTGGTGCAGCAAAAAAGCTGGTTGATAAAAATTCGCTAGACGCATACAGGCTTGCTTTTAACGGGGGCAAATTTCAACACGTTCCCCACTTGCACATGCATCTGGTTGCCGGGAAAAAAATCGAATGGAGTAAGCTGTGAGGAAGGTGGTGTATTTTATTTATGTCTACTAAAGTAGTAGCTCAACCTGGGGAATCGGTTGATTCGCTAATTCGCAAGTTTAATAAAAAGGTTCAGAGTGAAGGAATTTTGCAGGAAATAAAACGGAGGGAACATTACCTAAAGCCTTCGCTAAGGCGCGCCGCAAAAATTCAGTTGGCAAGGAAAAAGCATATCAGGAGAAAGACAGCTTAGTATGGCGCTTATTGACGAGATAAAAACCAGTTTAAATGAAGCCGTTAAATCCCGCGATGAAGTTACAATTTCAACGCTAAGGTTTCTAATTTCCAAACTTGATAATGCAAGAATAGAAAAGGGGTCGGAGCTTAATGATTCGGAAGTTATTACGGAAATCGCAAAAGACGCAAAAAGGCACAGGGAATCAATAGAAGCTTATGATGCTGCCGGGCGGACGGAACTTTCCGGTAAAGAAAAAGCAGAACTTGAAGTACTCTCGAAATACTTACCGGCCCAGCTTTCCGAAGGAGAGATTGTAAAAATTGTCGAAGAGGCAATTGCAGATATTACGGCATCGCAACTTTCCGATATGGGCCGCGTTATGCAGCTTGTTATGGCAAAGACCGGAGGCCGGGCAGACGGGAGCTTAGTTTCTAAAATCGTACGCGAGAAACTGTCAGGTTAGGGGCCAGAAAATGGTTAAGGTAGAAATCTCGACCGATACACGATATCCCGTTAACCGTAAAGTGATAAGAAAAGCAGTACTCGACGTTATTTTCCAAAACAGGCTGACGGCTGCCGACGTAGAAATTTCGGTTTCGGTAATTGGTGCCAGAAAAATGAAAAATCTGCTCAAAGATTACCTGGACGACGGTGACTCGCACAGCGTACTTGCTTTTGCCCTTGAGGATGTTGGCGATAGTGGGGGTGGTTTTGTAAATGCCCCTTCACAGCCGCTTGTGTTAGGTGATATCGTTATTTGTTGGCCGGAGCTTCTCAGGGAAGCTGCAGAGGAAGATGTGATGGTAGATGCGCGACTTGCATTTTTGGTCTCACACGCTACGGAACATTTACTTGGGGAACATCATGAAGAATAATTTTCAATTTTCAAATTAATTGAATGGTTTTATATCGTAAATACCGCCCTCAAAAATTCTCAGATTTGGTTGGACAGGAATCTATCACCAAAACATTGCTTACCCAGCTTGAGGGTGGAAAAATATCCCACGGTTATCTTTTTTGTGGTACGCGTGGAACCGGTAAGACGTCGACTGCAAGAATCCTGGCAAAAGCAGTAAATTGCCGGAAGTTTGAAGTCGGAAGTCGGAAGTCGAATAAATCCGAAATCCGTTTTGGTGAGCCTTGTAATAAGTGTGATTCTTGTCTTGCCGTTGCCGACGGGTCTCACCTCGACCTTATCGAAATCGATGCCGCTTCCAACAGGAACATTGACGACGTCAGGGAAATAAGGGAGAAAATAAAAACTTCACCTGTTTCTGCCCGGTTCAAAGTCTACATAATAGACGAAGTCCATATGCTTACAAAAGAAGCTTTCAACGCCCTCCTTAAAACTCTCGAAGAACCTCCCCCGCACGCAATGTTTATTTTATGTACAACGGAAGTTGGTAAACTGCCGCCGACAATACTTTCGCGGGTGCAAAGATTTAATTTCAGGCGGGCAAACGATGACGATTTATTTTTGGCGGTTTCGAAAGTTGCAAGGCTCGAAGGAATCAAGGAGGACAAGGAGGCTTTTTATGCAATTGCCAAATCGGCAGACGGTTCCTTCCGGGATGCAATTTCCACTCTGGACCAGGTGTCGGGAAATAAAAAGGTTATTGATAAAAAAGAGATAGAAAGGGTTGCCCTTGCCAGTAGTTGGAATGGTCTATATTTGTTTGCCAGGTCTTTACTTTTGGGCCAGGTTAAAGAACCGGTTTTATACGTTGATAAACTATGGACGGCGCGTGCGGATATTTCGGCTTTTTCGCGGGAAGCTATATTGCTTCTGGAAAACGTGTTGTTTGCAAAGCTTGGAATTTCCGACACGCAATCGGACTTAGATGACGGCCAGATGGAATCGGTTAACCTGCTTTCAAACGAAGTTACGCAAGTCCGACTGCAGCAGGTGATGAAAGAGCTTCTGGTTGCCGAAGGGGAATCACGTTTTTACCCGCTGCCTCACATTGCATTAATTTTGGCTGTTTGTAAATTGGGCAATCAGGAATCGAAAGAGGATGGTTTTGAAAAGCCGCGGGAGAATGTAGACGGTGAACCTCAGGATGAAGTTAAAATTGAGGCGAAAGCTCAACCGGTCGGAAAGGAATCCAAAAAGCGGGATGTGGGCAAGAGTAACGGTAAAGCTGCGGCAAGTGTGGAGGTTGTCTGGGGAAATTTTGTTGCGAAGGTAAAGGGGGTAAATAACCATGTGGCGGCTATCCTGCGTTCGACTAAACCAATTGGACTAAGTGGTGATATCCTTAAAATAGGGGTGTATTTCCGGTTTCATAAAGATAAGCTGGAAGAGGAGAAAATAAGAAGAATGCTGGAAGACATTTTTTCGGAAATATCTGGGAAAAAGGTTAGGTTTAAATATGAAGTGCAAACCAAAAATTCCCCTGCCGGTAATGTAAGAGAGACTTTTGAAAGTGATCTCGAAAAGGCTGCTGCGGAAATATTTTCCAAATGAAAAAACTACTTATCCTTTTACCCTTATCTCTGTTTCTCTCGGGTTGTTTTGGTGGGCTTGGGGGTACTGGTGGGGGCGAAACGAATAAGCTTACATTTAGCCAGGGTAAAGTTGTTGAAGGGTTTCCTGGAATTCCTGGATATAAGAATTCCCAGGTGTTGGAATCAATCGGATACCAGGGAAAATACGGACTTTCGAATGTAACAGGTGATAAGATCGAAAAAGTTATCGAGTATTACGGAAAGGCTCTGGGACAATTGGGTTGGGAGACAAGCCTCAAAAAGAGGTCGGCAACAAATTATGCCTATGGAATTAAGAATGAAAAGCAAAAGGGAGAGATGATCATGAATACTGCAGCAGACGGGAAGAAGACGGCGATAAGTGTTTTTATAGAAGAAAGGTAAAACAAGTAATTGACTGGACTGAGTTTTTATTGCTACGATTAGTTTACTAATGAGAAGAATTTTCTCGTCTCTTGTTGCAGTTGTTCTTTTTTTGGTTTTGGCTTTGCCCGTTTTTGCGAGAACGGGCGCTGAAGATGCAAAAGGATCTCTTTTGGAACTCCGGGAAAAACGACATGAATTATTGGAGAAAGAGAAAGAAAGAAAACTAGAAATTCAGAACAGGCGAGGGGACGTTCGTGAAAAGGTTGCAAGTAAGCAGGCCGAGGTTAAGCAGAAGGTAGCGGAAAAAGTAAAAGAATTGCTTGCGCGAGCAGTCGAACACCAGGCAAAGACCCTGGAGCGACTGGATAGAATAGCAGAAAAGATTGCTTCAAGGATAGACAAGCTTCAAGAAAAAGGTGTTAATACAGCAGCTGCCGAAACCCAACTCGCAGAAGCGGAAGAAGCCGGGGCAGCAGCAGCTGCGGCAATTGCCCAGTCCAAAGCAGCGGTTGAAGCTCTGGAACCGTCTTCTTCTACAACAAAGGAATCAGTAGAAGCGGCAAAGTCCAGCTTAAAAGATTCGAAGCAGGCACTATTTGCATATCACAAAGCTCTCGTCGAAACTTTACGGGAGCTTAAAGCTTCAAAAGCATTAAGGGAGGGGACAGGTGCAGCAGGGCCATAAACAGGGAAACATATTAATACTGCTTTTGCTACTACTTGCATGTTTAGTAGTTGCGGGGGTCTTGTTCTACAAGAGTGGCAAACTGGATTCATTTTTAGGTAAGCAAGACAAGCCTGCAGCAACAGCAGCTACCCAAAGTCAGGATGCGTTAAGCAAGAGTGATGAAGTAGAGGATATCGAAAGGGACCTAAGTACTACCAACCTTTCCGAAACGGACAACGTCCTTGGAGAAGTAGACATTCAGTTAAACGCAAGGTAACCTCTTTTTCCTATATTGACTCTTATTTTTAAAAGGCGTATTTATTAGTCAGTCGAGTTTCATTCGGAAAGATCTCCTCATTAACAAGACTTTAAAAGACCAGGCGAAATATTAATTTCAATTTTAAATGAAGAATTTTAATCACCAAAAAACTAAAAAAGTAAGATCTGTATTTGTTTGGAG
>JACQIV010000019.1 GCA_016198325.1 Candidatus Curtissbacteria bacterium | reverse complement strand
AATATAATTGGTCGAGCGTTACTAAAAATGCCAGACAAAGAAACTGTATTCAAAAAGAAGATTCTGAACCAAGTTCAAAATGACTATGGTAGTAAAACAAGGAGATCTTCATCACTTAAAATAATCAAGCTTCATCGCCCGTTTAACTTCAGTTAGCGTCTTTTGTGCCTCTTCCTTTGCTTTTTTTGTCCCCTCATTCAAAACTCTTTCTACAATTTCAGGACTTTTCTCGTACTTCTTTCTCTGTGCCCTCAGTGGTTGCAAGAACCCTTCCAAAACCTCAACCAAAAACTCTTTAACTTCCACATCCTTAACCGTACCCTTAAGATATCTCTCCTTAAAATCTTCGACCTGCTCCATTGCCGAAGGAATAGCACTATCCGGCGCAAAAACATCCAAATAGGTAAAAACCGGATTACCCTTAACCTCTCCGGGTTCATCCCCGTGGATTCGGTTCGGATCCGTAAACATACCCATCACTTTTTTCCTGACAATATCGGTATCGTCCGAAAGGTTAATCACATTTCCCGCGCTTTTGCTCATTTTTGCGCGTCCGTCGATCCCTGGCAAAGTCCCCACATCCGCAGGAATCAACGCCTTGGGAACTGGGAAAACTTCCCCATACAATTTGTTAAATTCACGGGCAATCTCGCGGGTAATTTCGATATGGGATGCCTGGTCACGCCCGACCGGCACAAGTTCGCCCTTTACCATTAAAATATCCGCAGACTGCAAAACCGGATAACCCAAAAGTCCGTAAGACGGAACTTTGATTTGAGCATCACGCATGACATCCTTTAAGGTCGGCATCCGCCCCAGTCTCGGCACACTAACCAGATTTGCAAATATTACGGCCAATTCCGCAACTTCCGGAATTTCGGATTGAATGTAAACAGTCGCCTTTTCCGGATCGATCCCGCAGGAAAGATAGTCAAAAACCAGGTCGCGGACATTCCCTGCAAGTTCCCCCGTTTTTTCAGGTCGAGTCGTCAGTGTATGCAGGTCCGCGATAATAAAAAAACATTCATATTCATCCTGCAATTTCACCCTGTTTCTAAGCGAGCCGATATAATGCCCCAAATGTAATTTACCTGTAGGACGATCCCCGGTTAGAATACGTTTTTTAGCCATACGAAGTTAATTCCTTATTGTCTTTGACAAATGCCCGGTTTCACTGTAAAATTCACCATAGAATCACCACGAAAAGCGCCTTATAAAGTTCCGTCTTTATGAGGTTCTTTTCTTTTTAAGACCCACCTTACTCTTCAAATCTGACACAAAAGCAAGATATTCGGAAGGAACAGATTTTAAAAGAGCAGAATACTTCTTTTGGTTAGGTACCATTAGCTTTGCCAGTTTCTTTTGCTTAATCATGTAATCTACTAAACAATAAAAGTCTCCGTCTCCGGTGACCATGACGCTCTGGTCATAATTGTCAAAATCAATCATTGCCTGGAGAACCAATTCAGCATCGCAATTGCCTTTTGTTGACCCGTCTTTATAGACCAATGTCGGTTTAAAAATAAGTATATACCCTCTTCCCTGCAAACTCTTATATAAATCCTGGTGTTTCTTTACATACCCGATAAATATATAGGCCTTATTAACATGATACTTTTCCGTCAAGTATTTTCTGAACTTCCCGTAATCTAAATTCCAACCCAAGTCCTTTACAGCCAAGTGCAAGTTATTGCTGTCTATAAATGCAAAATTATTTTTTCTCATTCCAACGAGCCAATATAATGTTTCAAATACACATACAAATTATACTTTCACTTCCTTCCGTTTAAAAACAGGCAAGTTACCAAACGCTTTGCTCCTGCCTTCTCGGAACTTGCATTGAAACACCTTCCGGACAGTCTCCGTTGGCAACCGTTTTGACAAGTACCGGGACTTCGCTCATACGGTCAACTCTCATTGCCTCCTCCGCCCTTACCCTAACCGGGCATCCGCGGCAACTTCCTATTTTTAGTTGTAAACAAGCCATTCTTTCCTGCACATTAATCACCTCCATCCACACACAAAAAAACCAGCCATCTTTCTGCGGCTGGTTCTTAATAGTCTTCTTACGCTAAGACCACACAAAACTTAGCCGCACAGGCGGATAAATTTTGTGTAATGCCAAATTCCCAAATTAGTCTCCATTGTTACTTCTCCTCACAAACATGTACCTGTCAAATTCCTTCTCGTTAAGAAACGGCCTTTCAATATCAAGCCGCAGCTTTTTTCCGTTTCCGGTTTCTTCCAAAAACTGCTCAATTAACGCTTGCGTCGGGTCATCCTCGGCGCAGTCACGGTTCATTGCCTTATCATAAAAATCTTCTGTAATATAACCGCAAAGCTCAATTTCCGACGATCCAAAAGCCCTGGCCTCATCCGCCAAAGCTTCCAGCCTTTCAACAAAACTAATTTCTCTCTCCGGTATTGTTCTCTCTCTCATTGTTCCACTAAAAAACTAGCCCCCATCTGAGCTAGTTATTTTGTGCTTAGTTGAGCTTTTATTTCACAAAACACCAGCCCCGTTAGGCGGGGATAATAATTTTGTGAAACCAGTATGTCGATACCAAAAAGCTCATTTAACTTTTGAAAATATATCAAAGTACATTATTCGTGTCAAATCAGCGACTTTTAGGCCCACAGTCCGAAGGACGAGAACCGCAAGATTATTGAGAAACGTCAATAATCTTTAGACCCGCATTCCGAAGGCTAAGAGACGCAAGATTATTGAGAAACGTCAATAATCTTATAATCGGCAATAACTTTAAGTAAATCTTTAAACGTCATATCAAGACCTTTCGTTAAATCGCCGGAACCCATATTTACTAGTTCTAGTTTCATTGCTTTTTCGTCAAAGTAAACTGGAACACCAATTCCAATCGGGCAAACCGCCCCAATTGGAACTCCTGCAATTTCCAGTACTTCGTCAGCGCTGGCCAAAGTCGCTTTCCCGCCAAACACCCTGCGGACTTTCTTAAAATCAAGCCTGTCCTTACCCCGCAATGCCAGCGCGGCATACTTTTTTTGCATTCCCTTGATCGTATCTTTTTCGAACCTAACTACCAACGTCTTGAGAATTTCATCAGGATTGATTCCAACCCTTACAACCTCGTCAACCCTAAACACTTCCCCACCAAGGTCGATTATTTTATAAGGAATGTTTTTAGAAAGAAGAAACTTTTCAATTTGCACTAAGCTAGCCATTTTGCAATGGTAACAGATGTACGAGATGTACGAGAAGTACAAAGATCGGAGACAAGGACCGTCCTCATCAAGAACGGTCGACTCCTGGTCTCAAAAAAGACGGTCCCTGATCCCAAATGGCTCCAATAAAAAAGCCCTTCGTAAAGGGCCTATTAATAATCTCTGCTAGCAGCTCAGTCTACCCAACTGCTAGCCGCGTCTGACTTTACTTTCACCTCAAAAGAGCATTAACTAAAAAAATTTTAACATATAAAAAGTGAGTAATGCAACTATTTATTAGCAGACTTGATTGGAGAGCGATAACTACTTTGAGTGTGGCTACGGAAGGGGTCGAAACCAAGACCTAGGCTTTCAATCTGCCTTACAGATTCGTGAAACTTATCAACATTTGCAAATTATTTTAAGTGGCGGTGGCAGGGATCGAACCTGCGACCTAAGCTTTATGAGGGCTTCGCTCTACCACTGAGCTACACCGCCTCATAATTTGCAAATCTGATATGAGGGCCTCGCTCTAACCACTGAACTACGTAGCCAATAGTAAGTTAGTTAAAGTTTTTGCGAATTGGTAGCCCCAATGTTTTTTATTTCGAACCAAATTATAGACGAGTTTGTGGCAGTTCTCAAGGATTGGAAGATAACATTTGACTCAAATTCACTGGCACTAAACTATATTCATTCTTAACGCTTTAAAACTTGTGCCTATGTTGCTTATTATGAAAGAGGTAATTTTACAATGATTCTTTGAGCTTTACCCGTTCGAAAACCTCTGTTATTGCCTGGGAGGCTCTATTCAATTCTTCCAAAGTGAGCGGTGACCAAACAGGTTTTTCGTGGTGATCATACCACCATGCAGTCCTGTCTTGTCCTATAAATATGGATCCGGCAATATTTCCGTCATTTAGGAAAATCGTTCTCGTAGTCGGATTTGTTACACCTACAACCTCTGGGTCTCTTTGTGAATAAAAATTCCTAAAAACCAGTTGCTGCTTCTCGTCGTTTCTTATATATAGCGAAAGGTACTGTGATACTTGGTCAAAATTCCAAGTTCGCGGATAAGGGAAGCGTCGACCGTCCCCATCAAGGTTTTCTAATTCAAGATCTATGGCCTCTTGAGAACACCTATCGTATTTTGCGACAATTTCTGAAGCTGCAGCTTTCTCTTCTTCGGAAATCGCTAATCCCTGCGATTTTTTATCCTCCACTGCCTGGCTAACAATCGCACGGACTTTGTTACCAAATTCTTCCCATTCCTCATTTGTTACCTTAACCCTGTTATCCCAATCAGTTTCACGACTAAGCAAAACCAATGGATAATTCCTATCAATCAGTTCTGAGGCCACTTGCAACCTCGTCTCATTGTATACAATTTGGACTGTTGGTTCTTGGCCTGGAATTTGATGCTCAAGTTCTATAACAGCTATTTTAGATTTGTAAATTGAATTAAATCTTACTGCCGAGACAGAACCGTCTTTGTTCTTTACTTTGCATACGACCGTGTTGCCATAGTCAAGAAATGCACCGCCATAAGAAAGAAAACCTACTTCGTTTCCCAATAGCTCGGCTGAAGATTTATTAAAAGCATATTCGAAGTTATCTTTTAATCGTAGATCCTCTTCAACAAGTTTTTCATCAACACCAACATTTTCAAAATTCTCATCCTGCGTAAAGTAACCCTGCTCAACACCTGTTCTATCCTGATCCTCTCCGCATGCCGCGGCGATTCCGAGCCCCAAAGCACCACCTACTCCCAGTGCTAGAAGTTTTCTCCTTGAGAATTTGTTTTGGGTTACACCCAATGCGGGTTTTTCAGATTCTTGTGAAGATGCCATTCTAATTAACTAACTTTAGGGGGCAAAATACAAAGTAATACTACCATTCTTGTCAAATTAATCTCGCAATCACTCCCGAAGTGAACTAGGTTGACACATCGGGGAATAATATCGCTACCCTCAAAACGCCAATTTTTTCTGGAATTGTCTTGTATTATAATATTGTAGCCATATGAAAGTAACTAACCAGCAACAAATTTTAGACTTGTTAAAAGAAAATAGGGAGAAACTCGGGAAATTAGGAGTTAATCGAATCGGTGTGTTCGGCTCTTTTGTTATGGGTGAGCAAAAAAAAAGCAGCGATGTTGATTTAGTGGTCGAATTTAACAAGGGTCAAAAAAATTTCCGCAATTTCATAGGAACGGCAAATTTTACGGAAGATTTATTGGGAAGAAAAGTAGATCTTTTAACGCCGCAATCACTTAGCCCCTATATAGCTCCGCACATTGAAAAAGTTATTGAATATGTCCAAATCTCCTGAAGAATATTTAAAGCACATTCTTGATGAGTTAGATTATTTGCTAGACTCATCAAAAAATGTATCCCAAGAGCAGTTTATGCATGATATGACTCTTCAAAGAGCATACTCAAGAAGCTTGGAAATCGTAGGCGAAGCCGCCAAGAATTTACCTCAAGATTTTACTAAAGATCAAAGTCAAGTTGATTGGAAATCAATAGCCGGTATGCGGGACAGGCTCATCCACCATTATTTTGGTGTAGATTATGAAATAGTTTGGGATGTTGTCAAAAACGAAGCCCCAAAACTGAAAGAACAAATTACGGAAATCCTCAAAAAATCTCAGTAATGTAAAGCAAGTTCACTCCGCCAAAGCGTTTACACTGAGCGAGTCCTAAATTGAATGAAGGACGAGTCAAGTGTTGTAGCGGGGGCGGGAGTCGAACCCGCTTCTGGAGATTATGAGCCTCCCGAGATACCGTTTCTCCACCCCGCGTCGGTCAATGTGAAATTTTATCAAAAACGAAGCTGTAAATACAACTCGTCAACCCTCAAAAAATATGAGAGCTTAGTTTTCTACACTACGTTTCGAAAAATAACCTCCACCACTTCCGCCAGTTTGGGGTAACATTGCTCAAATCCTTATCGGTTTCTTTCGCTTCTTCTTTCGGTAAAACCACTATTGCCTCGTTTTGCTTTGCCAGCCCCAATTTATTCCTTATCTCCTCCTCCGCAAAATCATTGCTTTTTTTATACTCCAGCTCCGATTTTAGCTGTTCGTTTTCCTTTTTCAAGCTAAAAAGTCTTGTTTCAGCCTCTTTAATCTGCTGTGCGTTATTCCGAAAAAACATAATCTTTTTTACGCTATTAAATATAAGAAGGATAGCCGCCAAAACCCCAAATACCAGCAATATCTTTTGCTTCATATTCCAAATTCCATCATATAACATGAATTACATAGAAACTAATTTTTTCAGAATCAAAATCAGAAAGTTCACGTATTTCGAATGCTCAAAATATAGGTCGTAGCGTTGAAATCTTATTCCCTATATAGTTATTGTTATTTGATGGTGATCGCATCTGCTAACGTTTCGGATCTTTTTTTGAAGCTAAATTACTCTTGACAAAGCCCATAGCAAGCAGTATACTAGCCCCAATTGGTACGGCTGCCGCAAACCATTACTTGCCTCTCTTACGAGTTAATAAACCTGCACAAAGTAAGCTTAAATGAAAAAGTTACAGGATGCCCACAGTGAATTTGTTAACCATTTAAAAGGAAAAAGCCGCGCTTCCGCGACAGTTTTGGCGTACGGAAAAGATATCCAGCAGCTTGTTCAGTTCTTAAACGACCTTAACAAAGCCCAGGTTCACGAAGTTACGGCAGAAGATATAAGGAGTTTTCTCGCAAAACTGGAAAAATCCGGCTACACCCAGAAGTCCATTTCCAGAAAACTCAATTCCACAAAGACTTTCTTCCGCTTTTTAAAGGTCCAGGAAATAATAACGGACGACCCAGCAACGTTGGTCGAACACCCTAAATTCGACACAAAACCGCCAAGGATTCTCTCTCCCATTGAATACCGCGCGCTTCGCGATGCAGCCAGGGACGATGTCCGAATCGCAGCAATCATAGAAGTCCTCTTGCAAACTGGAATAAGAATAGGCGAACTGGCCAATTTAAGAGTCGAGGATGTATTTTTCGGTGAAGGACCCAAAGAAGGTTACCTCTATGTTAGACCTCAGGAAAACCGTGGCGAAAGGACGGTGCCAATGAATAAGGCAGCGGAACTTGCGCTGAAAAAGTATATCGATGTCCGGCCAAAAACCCCAAACAAAGCCCTTTTTGTTACCAAAACAGGCAGGCCGCTCCTTGTTAGAAACATCAGGACCGCAATTGACCGCTATTACAAAAAGGCGGGCATTGCCGGCGCAAAAGTAAACGATCTTAGGCACACCTGGGTTGCCCACCACCTCTCTTCCGGCGCATCGCTTGTCCTAATCAGTAAAATTGCCGGCCACAAAAGGCTTTCTACCACGGAACGTTATCTCTCCCTAATCCAACCCCGCAGAGGAGAAGAGAAATTAAAGCTCGAAGAGCTTTAGAAATTAAATCAATTAGGTTAATTAGGTCAATTTCTCTATTTTTTCTTTCCACTTAAAACTTCCAAACATTTAACTGAACATGTCACCAAAAATACCATTGACATCAGTTAACTCCCTTGCTTAAACTGATTCCGTGGGCTTATTCGACAGATCGGCAGAACCTCAAAAAACCAGCGATATAAGAGATGCTATACCAGGAACCACGCAACCGGTAAGCCAATCGGCAGAAGGTATTAAACCTCAAAATATTGAACTGGAAATTGCGGAACTTTTCCATGTAAACGAAAACTTTCTGCGCGACGTTGAAAAAGAACTCAACGTCCAACAGGAAAGGGTCGAAAGATCTGCAAAAGAGGGTGCAAGACTCTACGAAGACGTTCGGAGTGGAATTTCGGAAGTTACACTGGCATCCTTTACTCTTCCCCTTGGGAAAGAAACAAAAGATCCCGCTGAAATCCCGGACCTGATTGCGGATGCCTGGAACAACAACCAAACGGATAATCGCAACGAAAATGCTCTTGCACAGGCAAAAGCCCTGTTAACAAGTTTTGGTATTGTTGCAGCCAGAGATGAAGAATACCGAACCGCGGTACTTGCTATCGGCCTTGCAACTCAACCCCAATCACTCCTGCAAAATCGCGAAGTAATCAACCAGTTAGAGCAGATATGTTCTCAATCCACCACTAATTCACGCCATGCAAAGTACAAAATGATAACCCAAATAAAAGAATATGAGCTAAATCCGGACAAAAAGGTGCTCAAAGTTCTAAGGCCTGCACCCGCCCCTGCCCTGCCGGATCAGTCAGTAAGTAGTCCTAATCCAACCCCAACGGTTACCGAATATAGTCCGCAATCACCGCCAACTCTTGTCAAGGCACCCGAATTAACCCCGGCCTAAATTATTTCTTGTCGTCCCTTTTTTTAAAAAGGGAAAGAATTACATCCGCAAATAGCAAAATAACCATCGGTGCAATCAAAGCCCTCCAAAACCACGAAACGTAAAAAATAGCAACCAATCCCGCAACCGCCGCAACCGCAAAAACAATTTTCAAAGTCATATACTTTATACCCGATACTAATTACCGCAAATTCAGCTTGACCCAAGCTTCCCGCTTTGTTAGTATATCAGCCCAAGTACGCTTCCGGAAAAACCGGAGGTGGTTTTTTTAAGGAAAATATGCCGGAAAGAATATGCACAAGACCACAATCCGAATTTAAAAAGCACGATCAGCGCCTTCAGGACCAAACCCAAAAATATCTTGGTGATTTCTATTTGAAGCTGGCAAGAAAAAATGCCAGGGAAATCAAAGTTTCGCCCCAAGATATCCAAGAAGCCTGCCACGAAACCGTCTCAATTATTAAAAGGGACAATAAGGTTAACCGTATTTTGCACGGCAATGAATTCCAACCGGTACTGGAGCGGGAAGCGGAACTTTCCGGTAATGTAAAAATGGGCCTATTGGGCTGCGTTGACGACAGGCGTTTCCCGCATATAACAACCCCGATAGTTAGCAAATGGCAAGGCCCTGCAGGTGCAGCGGAAGTTAAGAAACGCCCTAGCGATGACCTTTTAATACCGCGTTCCCCTATTCTCCAGCAAGGTATCTTCGAAGTAGTCCAGAACCCAAACGGATTTATAGAATTTATTGAAATCCATTCCCAAAGCTCTTCCCGAGAAAACGGCTGTGCGGCTGCAACGATAATCCGTGGGCAAATCGAAAGCGGAAAATCTCCCCTTCTTAGCCAAACCGGAATGGCAAGAGAATTGATAACCGGCCTGGATTATGAAAACCTGGCTGACTTTAATTTATATTTATCGGAAGTTATAACAGCACAGGCATTTAATAATTATTATAATTCGTGCCTTGAAATCCTGAATCGAAAAGCGGTACCCCGTGTTGCGGTTCCGGTCCACTACTATACCGACACCATGGGGTCGGTTATCCGGAAACTGGGAAATCCGAATCAGATATCTTCTACAGATCTGGCAATGAGATTTAAAGACTTTATATTACAACGTCCTAAGTCCGGCTACTTCGGTGAGTGGCGTTACCAGTTTAACTCGACAGACCATATCCTGGAATTTGCAGGACGGAAAGTAGAATATACTGCTGCAATAATCGAACAATACCAAGGAGAAATAGAAGAACAATTACACGAACTATATCCGGAATTACTTCAGGGCCAAATTAAAGCTACAGTTTTTTACATTGCAAATAATGCTGCTTTCCAATATATGACCGGCTTTGCCTTGAACACAAACCACGAATACAGTAACCACAGGCCGGAATACATGTCAGTCTCAACTGCCGAAGCAGTCGGCCAAAGAGATCCAAGGCCTAAAGTAATATCCAGTGCCTCAAACCCCGAAGCAGCGCTCGAAAATCTTTCCATAAAACTCCTGGTCATGGACAGACATCACAAAAATCCCAGCGCACCAAAAATACTTTTTGTCTGCCATTCGATAGATAGGCGGGATTTTGAAACCCGCAACAAAGGGTATATGAGGTCAATGCAGATGGTGAGTGAGCTTTACAATAAAATTATAGAAAACGAGGAATATTGCGACCTGGTCAAAAAAGGCAAGCTTGCTATAGTTCCTGCTCTTGTTTGCGATACAGACAGGGAAATCCTGGAAATCCCAAACCTTGCCCGCATTCTTTAACAATAACCGTTGCTTTAATCGCCTTCGTTTGATACTATTTAGGCGAAAAATAGATAAAAAGGACTTTCCCGACAGGGAAAAGCCTTTTTTTTGTCAAAATATATGCACAAAGCACAAACACTCGTCATACAATGCATCGATTTAAGATTTCAAAAAATGGTCGATGAAGACCTGGAAAAACGCGGCCTTAAAGAAAAATTCGACCGTATTTCCTGGCCGGGAGCCTCACTTGACCTTAATAATGTCAAAAACTCCGCGGAAGTCTCCCTTAAGCTCCATGACCCGGACGAAATTATTGTTTACGAACACGAAGACTGCGGAGCATATGGTAATGATAATTCGCCAAACCGACACAAAGAAAATGCTCTTAAGCTAATCAAGGCTCTTCAAAAAACCAAACCCTCCTTAAAAACTGTTACACTAATTGCAACATTCATTGGAGTAAAAAGCTTATGACGAAAACCAATCACTTTGCACTTTTCACTTGTCATCCTTCGACTCCGCCCAGGATGACCCTGAGTTTATCGAAGGGTCACTTTTCACTTGTCACCAACCATGGCTGAAGCACACGTCGCCCTTGCTGCCGAAAAATTATTCTCAATTGGACCATTTCCGGTCACAAATTCCGTCCTGACCACTTGGATCGTAACAATTATTTTAATCGCCTTTGCCTTCCTTGCCACCAAAAATGCCGCACTCGCGCCAAAAGGGCTCCAGAATATTGCGGAAATTGCTTTTGAGGCACTCGAGGGTTTGGTTTCATCTATTGCAGGTGATAAAACCAAAGTTTTTTTACCGATAATCGTCGCCTTTTTCTTCTTTATTCTTTTTGGAAATTATTTCGGCCTTCTTCCGGGAGTCGGATCAATAGGATTCTATGAGAAATCAAAGTTATCAGCTGAGGTAGAGTCAAAGGTTTCAAATGGGCCAAATGAGTCAAAAGCAGAAAGTCCCGATGAACGATCTACGATTAACGAAATCCGTACTTTTGTCCCCTACCTCCGCTCAATGAATTCCGACCTCAATACGACCATGGCTCTTGCTATCGTTTCGACAGTTGCGACTCACTTTCTGGCCATAAGATACCTGGGACTTTTTGGCTACATCGGAAAATTCATCAGTCTCAACCCGATTTTTCTATTTGTTGGACTTTTGGAACTTGTTGGGGAAGTAACTAAAATCTTTTCGCTTTCTTTCAGGCTTTTCGGAAACATTTTTGCAGGCGAGGTCCTGTTAACTACGGCAATCACGAAAGTTTTTGCCGTCCTTGCGCCTGTCCCCTTTTACTTTCTGGAAATTCTTGTAGGCTTCGTCCAGGCCTTAATTTTCTCTATGCTTACTTTGGTTTTTATGGTAATCTTGACGCAGAAATCCGAACATGGAGCACACTAAAAGAAATAATAAATTTTAAATTAGAAATTTTAATTGAAATTGGAAATTCTTATAAGGAGGTGAATCGAAAAATATTATGGAAATAACATTAACCGGCGGAGCGGTAATTGCAATCGGTGGATTCTTCCCCGCACTCGCAATTGGTCTTATTGGAGCAAAAGCTATGGAAGCAATCGGCCGGAATCCGGATGCTGCAGGTAAAGTACTGCCACCGATGTTAATCGGTATGGCGCTTGCGGAAGCAATCGCGATTTACGCATTAATTCTGGCCTTCACAGGCTAGCTAGGTAACTGGGTCACTTGGATTCTGGGAAAAGGATGAAAAGTCTGACCCTAGTATCCTAGTTACCTGGCAACCTAGGAACCAAAATAATGGATTTTTTACGCGACTTTGGGGTTCAACCCACCCTGCTTGCGGGGCAAATAATAAATTTTTTAATAATCCTGGTTTTACTTAGGATATTTTTCTATAAGCCTATTTCGAAGGTGCTAAACGAAAGACGCCAAAAAATTGCGGAGGGCCTTAAAAACGCGGAAGAAATCGAAGTAAAACTTGCCCAAACGGAAGAAAAAACGGCAAAGTTGTTGGAAAAGGCCGGGGCGGATGCAAAAGAGTACCTTCACCAGGCAAAAGACGAAGCCCAAAAAATAACCGATGCGGCAAATATTGAAGCTAAAAAGCGCATCGAGGACGCACTGGTCGAGGCAAAGTTGCAAATTGAAAATCAAAAGGAAGAAATGAAACGCCAGCTCGAAAAAGAAACGCTCATACTGGTCTCCGCGGTAGTAAAGAAACTATTAGGCAGGAGCCTCAAAGCGGAAGAGAGAAAACAACTGACCCAAAAGTCATTCACGGAAATTACGCAAAAAGCCAATGAATAATAAAAAGTTAGCAAAAATCGCCAAAAACCTGTTCAAATTAAGCCTTTCAAACGGCTTTGTTGATAATTCGAAAGTAAGAAATATTCTTACCCATCTTGATAAATCCAAACAGTCCGGAAAAATTCAAATCCTAAAGCACTACAAAAAGCAAATTGCAGAAAAACTAACAAAAGAGACTGTTGTGGTAGAAGCCGCAAGCCAAATCACCCCCGGCAAACAGTTTGAAGAAGCAATATTAAGTAAAACAAAGGCAAAAAATATTAAATATGAAGTCAATCCCGATTTTGTTTTCGGGGCAAAAGTGACTGCTGGTGACTGGATATTCGACTCAACACTTGACGCGAAACTAAGACAATTGTCTAATGACTAACGACAAAAGACAAACGCAACAATATTACTTTAGTCCTTAGTCTTTAGACTTTAGACATATAAAAATGAACATACTCGACGAAATCCAGAAACAAATTGAAAAAGCGTCGGTTTCGGCTGGTAGTAAAAATGCAGGCCGCATCGTCGAAATCGGCGACGGAGTCGCCATGGTTAACGGTCTTTCGGGTGTAGGGGCCTCCGAGCTTGTTGCTTTCCCCCACAATCTGAAAGGGCTTGCTCTTAACCTGGAGGAAGACAATGTCGGGGTTATTATTTTCGGTGATTGGGCCAAGCTAAAAGAAGGCGACTCTGCAGAAGCAACAGGCAAGATACTTCAGGTACCGGTCGGAGAAGAATTAGTCGGCCGTGTGGTTAATGCATTGGGCGAACCCCTGGACGGGAAAGGGAATATCAAAGCAAAAACCACCTACCCTACCGAAAAAATCGCACCAGGTGTTATCTTCCGTCAACCCGTGAATACGCCACTCCAGACCGGCCTTAAGGCAATCGATTCCATGATCCCAATCGGGCGTGGCCAAAGGGAACTTATTATCGGAGACCGGGGCTTGGGAAAAACGGCAATAACTATCGACACGATTATCAACCAGAAAGGCAAGGGTGTAATTTGCATTTACGTTGCAATTGGCCAAAAAACATCTAAAATCGCCCATGTTGTCGCAACACTGGAAAAACACAAGGCGATGGGCCACACAATCGTTGTCGCTGCCTCCGCATCCGATTCTGCAACCATGCAGTTTGTCGCCCCTTATGCCGGCTGCGCCATGGGAGAGTACTTCATGGACAAGGGAAAAGACGCACTGACGGTTTACGACGACCTTTCCAAACATGCCTGGGCTTACCGACAGGTCTCGTTGCTTTTGAGGAGACCTTCCGGCCGCGAAGCATACCCCGGTGATATTTTTTACCTGCACTCGAGGCTTCTTGAGCGGGCAGCCAGAATGAGCGACAAGGAAGGTGGCGGTTCCTTAACTGCCCTGCCGATTATTGAAACTCAAGCCGGCGATGTCTCCGCCTACATTCCAACCAACGTAATTTCAATAACCGACGGCCAGATTTACCTTGAAGCCGACCTGTTTAATGCCGGTGTCCGCCCGGCAGTTAACCCCGGAATATCCGTCTCCCGTGTGGGGGGCGCTGCCCAGACTAAAATGATGAAACAGGTCGCCGGTTCCCTTAGGCTGGATCTTTCACAATACCGCGATCTGGCAGCGTTTGCCCAGTTTTCCCAGGACCTTGACGAAGCCACCCAAAAAAGGCTCGAGCGCGGGAAAAGAGTTGTTGAAGTGTTAAAACAACCACTTCTTTCTCCAATGGACATATCCAGCCAGGTCGTTGTTCTCTGGGCAATCAATAACGGATATTTTGACGACACCACGCTCGATAAAGTTTCCGACTTCGAAGAAAGAATCCTCTCGGCGCTAACAACCAATAAGAAGCTAAAGGAACTATTGGACAAAAATAAGGCAATAGACGAAACAGCCGAAAAGGAACTCGCTAAAATAGTGAACTCCCTAAAAGGTAGGCACACAGCGGAAGAAAACAATAGCTCAGTGCAAACAGTAGCCGCAAGAAAAGCCTCCCCGCCCTCAGCACCTGCCAAAAAACCAAAGCCGAAATCTAAAAGCAAAAGGAGCAACAAATGAAAAAATTTCCCGTTTGCTATTTTAAATACATGATGGAATTGGCTGTGAAACTAAAAAGTGACGAGCTACGCAAACATTACGGTGCCGGTGGAATCATGAGCGAGACGGGCAAACATTCCCGAAAATCAAATCAGATTGCGTCGAGTGTTATTTAAAATGGCAAACAAAAAACAAAACCCATGGCTCAACTAAGAGAAATTCGAAAAAGAATAAAATCGGTAGAAAGTACCAAGAAGGTAACCCACGCGATGGAACTCGTTGCCGCCGCTAAAATGCGAAAAAGCCAGCAGGCTGCCATCTCTGCCCGCCCCTATTCAATAAATTTGCATGAAATACTTGCAAAAATCCAAAAAACTTCGCGCATTGCACACTCTTTTCTCAGGGGAAATGATTCACCGAAGGAAATGAAAATTATAATCACATCCGACAGGGGCTTGACAGGCGGTCTTAATATAAATATTTTCAGGGAAATATTAAAAGAGGAATCTAAAACTTCAAGCTTTGTTACCGTTGGTAAAAAAGCCCAGCAGTTTGCCGGAAAAATGAACTACAACCTGCTTGCCAGTTTCGGATCGGAAGAAATTCCGCAAATTGCGCTTGCCAGGCAACTTACAAAAATAGCTACTAAAGCTTTTCTAAATAAAGAAGTATCAAAAGTAAGCCTTTTCTACCCTCATTTCGAATCAACTGTTACCCAAACTCCCCGTCAAATCCAGGTTTTGCCAATTCTACCCATGGAAAACACTGAAAACCCAAAATCCGCAAACGGGGAACATTTATTCGAACCTTCAATTAATGAAATCGTGAAGGTAATAATGCCGCACCACATTTTGACGGAAATATTCCAGACCTTGCTCGAAGCAAAAGCTTCCGAGCATTCCGCGCGCATGGTCGCAATGAAAAACGCAACTGACGCAGCCGGAGATCTAATCGATGATTTAACCCTAAACTATAACCAGGCTCGCCAGGAAATGATAACCAAAGAACTCTTAGATATAGTCACCGCCCAAAGGGCGTTCCGATGAAAATAATTTTTAATTTAAAGTTTTAAATTTGTCACTATGCCCAATAAAACAAAATCAAAAATGAATAAAGTTACTAAAGCTAACATTACATCCGCCGGCCGCATAGTTCAAATCATCGGGCCGGTAATCGATGTCGAGTTCGCACCGAACTCCTTACCGGACATTTACTTCGCCCTTAAAGTAAAAACTCCCGGTATCCCAGTATCCAAATCACCTGGTTACCTTACTTTGGAAGTCCAGCAGCATCTTGGTGGAAACGTTATACGCGCACTCGCACTCGGCGCTTCAGACGGACTCAGACGGGGACTTGAGGTTGAAAACACCAAAGCCCCTATCTCTGTTCCCGTAGGAGAAGAAACCCTTGGGAGAATTTTTAATGTTGTGGGTGAACCGGTCGATGGTAAAGGGCCGACAAAAGCTAAAAAATTCTATCCAATTCATCGCCCGGCTCCGCCATTAACCGAACAGGAAACAACGCCGGAGATCCTGGAAACCGGCATTAAAGTAATCGACCTGGTCGCCCCGTTTTTAAAAGGTGGCAAAATCGGCGTATTCGGAGGCGCCGGTGTGGGTAAAACGGTAATTATTCAGGAACTTATCAATAACATCGCAAAAGAACACGGAGGATATTCGGTTTTTGCCGGTGTCGGAGAAAGAACACGTGAAGGAAACGACCTTTACAACGAAATGAAAGAAGCAGGCGTTCTGGACAAACTTGCTATGGTCTTTGGCCAGATGAACGAACCTCCCGGCGCCAGATTTCGAGTTGCCTTAACCGCCCTTTCAATCGCCGAATACTTCCGGGATGAAAAACATCAAGATGTATTACTTTTTATCGACAACATTTTTAGATTTGCTCAAGCAGGTAGCGAGGTTTCAGCGCTTCTAGGGAGAACACCGTCTGCCGTGGGATACCAACCGACACTTGCTTCCGAAATGGGAGAGCTTCAGGAAAGAATAACTTCAACTAAAAAGGGCTCAATTACTTCACTGCAGGCC
This sequence comes from Candidatus Curtissbacteria bacterium, assembly GCA_016198325.1. Lineage (GTDB taxonomy): Bacteria > Patescibacteriota > Microgenomatia > Curtissbacterales > GWA2-41-24 > JACQIV01. The sequence continues at coordinate 505 of JACQIV010000019.1, read as the reverse complement.
ATTTATGTGCCGGCAGACGATTACACCGACCCCGCTCCTGTTGCTACGTTTGCCCATTTAGACTCGACAATTTCCCTCGAGCGCGCAATCGCCGAGCAAGGCATTTACCCTGCAGTCGATCCGCTATCTTCTTCTTCGAGCGCCCTTGACCCGCAAATTGTCGGCCAAAAACATTATGACGTTGCCCAAAAAGTCCAGAGGGTTTTGCAAAGGTACAGGGAACTCTCCGACATCATTGCCATTTTAGGTGTCGAAGAACTTTCGGATGAAGATAAAGTGACCGTTGCAAGAGCCCGCAGAATTTCCCGCTTCCTTTCCCAACCGATGTTTGTGGCCGAAGCCTTTACAGGCAGGAAAGGGGTTTACGTCCCAATCGAAAAAACCGTCGATTCTTTCGACGCGATCCTTAAAGGCGAATACGACAGCGTTGACGAATCCGAATTTTATATGCGCGGCGACATTTCGACCGTCAAGAAATAATTCACAATTTGAAATTTAAAATTTT
>JACQIV010000020.1 GCA_016198325.1 Candidatus Curtissbacteria bacterium | reverse complement strand
TTACTACTCCGCGAAAAAATTTCACAAGATTGCTTTTTTATCCTAGACTGTTGCGATTGTTGAGATTAGAGAGTCTCGCTGAAATTTATGAAAAAGGAATTAATAAGGTTTTTAAACACGATTCGCTTTATGAAGAAGAAGAATGGAGGAAATTACTTAGTAAAGCCGGTTTTAATATTAAGAAATTGGAATCAAATATCGGTGAAGATATAGCTGTTTTATGGGATTTAGGTTTAATTTTTGCGCTTCCATCTCAGTTATTCAAGATGATCTTTGGCAAAAGACTTGTCTTGACTTGGAAGCTAAGAGTAGATTTGTTAAATTATTTTTTCTATAAATTTACGAAAAGAATTAAAGGCAAAACGTGCAATTTGTTAATTGTAGCAGTAAAGCCTAATTGATTTAGCTCTTTCATAGTCTATTTGAATTAATCAGATCTACTTCACCTAAATCTTCTATAAAAAAGCTGAGTTGTTTGTAGCTTGTCACCTGAATTTTCATTGGTTATCCTTAATCAATGGTTCTTTTCTTAATCTTCCTTTTCATTCTGGGTACTGCCATCGGCAGTTTTTTGGGTGGGGATTGAGGTAGGACTATGAGAGTTTGTTATCTGTAGGTTTGCTCGTCCCTTCTTCTAATATCTACGATTTCTAAATTTTTTTCCAAAGTATCGACATCAAAGAGAATTCGATAATTGCCTACTCGATGACGATATTTAGCAATCGGATAATCCACTAATTTAATTGTTCCAGGAATTTGTGGATTTAATGCGAGTTCTTCTATCTTATTCCTTAATTTTATTTGGTAAGCTTTTGGGATTCTCTTGAAATATTTTGCAGCTTTTTTGAATAAACAACATTGAACACCTAAGCTAAATGCCTATTTCTTTATAAAGATCCCCAGCCGCAGTACCCTTGCCAGATTTTATTTGCGTTTTCTCTTTGATCAGCTCTTTTATGTACTCTTTTTCGGATAGTTCTTTAATGGCCAATTGAAGCTCATCAATCATCTCCTGCAGTTGATTGAAGTTTTCTATTGAAGTCAAAATTGCAGTCGGCTTGCCTTGAGTTGTTATAACAATCGGTTCGTTGGTTTTTTTAACAGTGTCAAGAAGTCTTGATAGCTCTTTACGGAGTTCATGAGCTCCAACAAATGGTAAAGAAAGTGCATTGATCATATTGTGTTTATGTTAACATAAACACAAAGAAATAGTCAGCATCAGCAATGAACTTCATGGAGATAGCGCAAGGCATGAGGTTTGGGAGTCGCGACGGCTTTAGCGGTGTATTTAACTGCTTCTTTTATATCTGTTTCTTTTAGCTGAGGAAAATCGGCCAGGATTTCTTTAACGGTTAGTTTTTAGGCAAGGAGTTGCAGAACTTGCTCAACAGTAATTCTGGTTCCGGCAATTGTTTGTTTCCCAAGCGTAATTTTAGGATTAGTGACAATTTTTCTCATAGTGATATTTTATCACAACTTGCGTTAGCTCCCCATTTCTAGTTATTGTAAAACTTGATGTTTTTTGTTTTACTGCTGGCCTTTATTTTAGGCGGGGCAATCGGCAGTTTTCTGAATGTTGTAATTGACAGGTCAACTAGGGGGGAATCGATTTTAGGAAGGTCTTACTGCGACCATTGCAAAGCGACTCTTTCTACGATTGATTTAATCCCAATTATTAGCTTTGTTTCGTTCGGGGCTCGTTGTCGGTATTGCAAAAAGCCGATTTCGTGGCAGTATCCGATTGTTGAGGGAATAACCGGCGCCCTTTTCGTTTTAGCTTTTATGGTTGTTTCTGGAAATGGACAGTCGAGCTTAATATCCCTTACGTATGTCTTTTTTATTATTTCTATTGCAATCGTTGTTGCAGTTGTGGATTTTAAATTTTCCCTAATTCCGACCTCGCTTGTTTTTTTAGCGTCACTCGTTGCACTCTTTTTTAATTATTTTGCCTTACCTACTCCCCTTTTTATCGACCGCATCCTGGCAGCTTTTGGTGTTGCTATTTTCTTTTGGTTGATTGTAGTTATTACTCGCAAGCGCGGAATGGGCGAAGGAGACATAGTGCTTGGCTTTATGATGGGAATGATACTTGGAATCAAAGGAGGGACACTGGCAGTCTTTTTAGGCTTTTTAGTAGGTGCTGTTGTTTCACTGGCCTTAATTTTTTTTGGAAAAAAACATTTTGGGCAAACAGTTCCATTTGCTCCTTTTCTAGTCTTGGGTCTGCTAGTAAGTATGTTTTGGGGGCAGAGGATTGTCGATGTTTATTTGATGTTATATTGAAAACAGGCGCATAAAGCTAAAGGACTAACGGCCAAGGCTAAATGCTCTTTTATGGACGTGAAACTGCCAAAAAAAACAGGAAACAAGAAACAGGAAACAAGAAACAGAAATTTGAGTTTCAAGTTTAGAGTTTACAGTTTCAAGTTTAGAGCCGCCTTTACCCTCATCGAGCTTCTTATCGTGATTACCCTATTTGGTCTTTCCACTTCCCTTATTACGGCTTCGTATTTAACTTTTGAAAGGAACAATAGAGTTAAACAGGCATCGCTAACCCTGAAGAATGATTTGCGCCTGATCCAAAATTACGCCTTGACCGGAAATAAAAATTCTCCGCCCGCTACTTGCCCAATTGGAGACAACATACGGCTTAATGGTTGGTATATCTATTTGGTGGGTGGAGCCAACAATTATCAGGTCAAGTTAAGTTGTATTGATATTAGTAATGGAAACATTTCTAATATAACGAACAAGACGGTTACTTTGCCTCGAGATGTGACGATAGAAAAGGTCGAATTAACTTTAGGTGTTTTAGAACCGCAACTTGCCGTTATGTTTGAGCCATTAACGAATCAGGCTAAGTTTTACAATATTGAGCCGGGGTCTGGTGCAACCGTCAGTAGTCAAGATTTATTAACGTTGACATTTTCCAGGTCAGGCGCAAATCCCTACAAAGTAAAAGTCAGAGCATCCTCGGGTCAGGTAAATGAAGAAAAGTAAATACGGTCAGTCGATGATTGAGGTAGTTGTTGGAGTTGGCGTTGCCGTGCTTTTAGGTGTTTCGCTTATTACAACAACGCTTATCACGCAAAGGACTGCCAGAAGTGCAAGGAACAATACTCAGGCATCAAAGCTAGTCCAGGGATACACTGAAAAAATGAGAATTATAAGAGACAGGCAGGGCTTTGATACCTTAACCGCTAAAGTAAATTCTGCAAACAATGCTGCATGCAGCTATATAAATGATGCCGACACTAACATAACGTTGTGGTTTTTGGTATCTTGTCCGGACCCACGGGGATACCCTCTTACACTCGATAAAACTACGTTCTACCAAAAAGTTAAAATAAATGGGGCGTTACCGCTTTCGGGGGACAAAGTTGATTTCCTTATTGCTGTTGAATGGGACGAGCAAGGAGCGGCTAAAAAAATCGAATCCCAGGCTTTTTTAACAAGGTGGGACTAATTTCGTGATATATTGAAGGCAATGCCCGTTCCGAAGAGAACTGGAAACAAGAAGCAGGAAACAGGAAACAAAAGTTCCAGTTTAAAGTTTCGAGTTTCTAGTTTTAAGTTTAAAGCTGCCTTTACTCTCATTGAATTCCTGGTTGTCCTGGCTTTACTGTCTTTGACAATCGGATCGGCCCTACTTTTTTTGACGAATTTAATAAAAGGGGCAAACCAGGCAAACATTATTGCTGAAACTAAGCAAAACGGACAGGCAGTGTTGGATTCCCTGGAAAAAATGATCAGAAACGCATCTGATGCTAAACAAATTGGCGCAGCCGGAAATAACCAGATTGTGCTTGATTTTGGAAACGGCCAGTACTTACACATAAAAGGATGTATATTTGATAGCTCTAATGATTGGATTGGCGTTTTTCAGTCAAGTTCAATGTCTGCGCCTACTGACGCACAATTTAATTCTGTAACAAACAGGGACTCGGTTTCCGGTGTTGATGTAGAGCTTTGCAACTTTCAAGTTATTGATCCTAGTGGTGGCGATGTTTCTCCGGCAATTGTTAATATCGGTTTCGTTGCAAACCAGGGAGCACAAGCTCCTTCTAGGCGTGATTTTAAAGCTAAAGTTGAATTTAAGACGACAATATCGCTTCGGCAATATAACTGACGAACTTAAAACAATTGACAATTAACAATTGACAATTAACAATGAAGTAAGAGAGCTTATTTTTCGACAAGCTCAAAAAAATAGACCTGTGAAATCCGGACAGATCTTAATTCTTGTACTCTTGGTAGTTGTGGTGGCGCTTGCTGTCGGCCTTTCGGTTGCTTCCAGGAATTTAACCAACCTCCGTACTTCAACTCAATCGGAACAATCCCAGAGAGCTTTTAACGCTGCGGAAGGTGGGGTTGAGGAAATATTGTCCAAGCTAAATAATATCATTGCAACTAATCCTAATATAGCTACAAATCCATATACGGAGACTGTAGACTTAGGCGAAGTAGATGCAAATGTAAAAGTGAGTGCCTTGGACAACGAGTTTGTAAACCCTGTCGAATTGGGTTCTGTTGCACAAGTGGATGTAGACGGGGCCATTGACGGGAATGAAATCCAAATTGAATGGGTTCGAAAGGACGATTCTAGCCAATCAAGCCCCAAAGCTTCCATTGAAGTGACTGTTGTAAAACTCAACGGAGGTACTTATTCGCAAGTTAGAAAATATTACACATTCCAAGAAGCGGGATCTATTGGGGGGACAGAATCAGGGACCTTTGATACTAAATGCGGTGCGACAACAGATTACTACGGGTGTGCAAGAATAACGCTTACTGTTGGAGACAAAATTGTAAGGATAAAACCCTTTTGGAACAAAACGACCGCAAGAGTAAGTGGAACAAATTGGAATATTCCTGACCAACAATACACTATTGAATCGTTGGCTAATACTCAGACTGGTGTCACGAGAAGGGTGGAGGTTACTAGAACAAAACTCAAGCAAGTTCCGGCAGCCTTTGACTTTGTGTTATATTCAGAAAGCAGCATAACTAAATAGTGGGATGGGTTAGATAGTAAGATAGATTGGTAGATGGAAAAATCAAGATGAACCGTAAGACTAAACTTTTTCTCTCGCTTATTGGTATCGGTGCTGTTGTGGTTCCGGCTGTTCTTTTAATAATTACTACGTCAAAGGTCCCCAAAGAGATATCTACATCTTCTTCGAGCAGAACTATTGATTCTGCGGCAATTGATGAAGCCGTCAAAAGTGTTCCGCGTACCCAGCCTCAATTTGTTCCTCCATCCCCGACCGCTACTGCTTCCGCATCCGTCCGCCCTTCGGCTTCTCCTAGCGCGCAAGGGACGTCTTCTGCGAATACTAGATAAATATTATGGCTGCCCAATTGTTTGGACTTGAAATAAAAGCAGATCGTTTTGTCACATTTCGTTCGTGCCGAGGTCACTCCTCTTTTGTATCCAAACCAAAACTGAAGGACGGGCAATAATTATGGCATCTGGTGTTTTTGGTTTGGATATTGGGAGGTCCTTTGTAAAAGTCGTGCAGATAAAAAGTACGGGGAATAAAAAAATGTTAATCGGAGCAGGAACTACTGTTACACCAGGGGGCGGGATCATGAGCGAATCCCCAATTGAACTTAAGAAAGTTGCTGATTCAATTAAATCCTGTGTAGAAACGGCAAAGATAGATACAGATAAATGTGCGGTATCTTTAATAGAATCTCAAGTTGTTTCCAGATTAATTTCATTTCCAACGCTTACTGATAAAGAGCTCTCTGCTGCCATTAGTTGGGAGGCAGAGCAATACATTCCACTTCCTATTAAGGACGTAAATTTACAATACAAGGTGATTACAAGGCCTGCTGCGGGTAGTAATGAAAAAATGAGCGTACTTCTTGTTGCCGCACCCAAGAGAGTAATTGCCAAGTATATTAATGTTGTGAAAAATGCAGGTTTGACAATTGCTGCCATGGAAACCGAATCGGCTGCATTGGTCCGCTCCTTAACCCAACATGAGGATCCGACGACTATCATTGTATCGATGGGAGCATTATCAACGGAACTTGTGATAATTAAATCCGGAAGCATTGTTTTTACCAGGTCTATCGCTACGGGTGGGTTTAATTTAACAAAGGCAATATCTTCCGAATTCAACTTGCCACAGAACCAGGCAGAACAGTACAAGCACGCGTATGGGCTTGACGAAACTAAATTGGGTGGCAAGGTGGCGGCCGTATTAAAACCAATACTCGATATATTAGTTTCGGAAATTTTGAAGGCCGTTGAGTTTTCCCACACGCATGTTGGAGAAGCTCCTGTTGTACGGCTGATAATTACCGGAGGAGGATCTTTCTTGCCTGGACTTTCGTCATACTTGACAGAAAAAACCAGTCTGGAGGTTACCCTTGGTGACCCATGGCTTTCGTTTGCAAAAGAGGGAATTATAACAAAACTTGCCGGTCAAGGTTCTGTTTACTCGGTTGCAACAGGCCTTGCCCTTAGAAGTTAGGTATTAGTATACTCGAGATTAGAGGTTAATTAAAAATGGCAGATATTAATTTATTACCTGTAGAAGAAAAAGCCCAAGAAAGGGTACAGGCTCTTCAGAAGAAGTTATCCTTCCTTTCCATTGCTGCTTTGATAAGTACGGCTATCTTTACGATGATAACCCTGGTTTTTTTTACAGGCTTGGTTTCTACGAGAAATGAACTTATTGCAGCTGCTGGGGATGTTTCCGGTAGAATTGAAAGACAAAAGAAAATAGAGGAATTATTGGTTGTGACAAAGTCAAAAGCAGCAGCGGCCAGTAATATATTGGATGCCAGGGTTGACCACGCTGATACTTTTCAGAAACTTTCGGAGCTGATTCCGCAGAATGTTTATTTTTCTGATATGAAATTTTCAGCCGGCAAGCTTGTTGTGAGTGGCAAGGCTAAGACTTCTGCAGATATGGCTGGATTAGTTTCATCTTTTCTTTCCGAGAAGGGGTCTGAGTTGATTTCGAGTGTTACCGTCGACTCACTTGGTTCAGACGAAACTGGTGAATATCAATTTTCACTAACGATGGGGCTCGTGAAATAATGTCAATACCGACTCTGACAACTCTTAAGGCCGATAGCAACGCTGAAATATCAAAGTTGGCAGCGTACGCTCCTTCTGTCGGTGCCTTTGTGGTTTCATTTGCCGTTGTGTTCTTCATAGTGTGGCCAAAATTTTCGGAAGTTCTTAGATTAAGGGCTGCGAATTCAGAATTGTCGGCAAGTGTTGAACTGCTTGCGAAGAAGGCTGACATTTTGGAAGTTTACGCTGAGGACAAGGACCAGCTTGAGGTTCAACTCGGAGCGGCAGACCAGATGTTGCCGTCGGACAAGGGTGTTTTTACTTTGATTGCACAAATCGAGGGCGCTGCCCGTTCCTCCGGGGCTCTTTTAAATAAATTGGATATCGCCCCAGGATCAGTAAATGCTAATCAATCTAAGTCTGCTGGAGGGGCCCAGGCAGTAGTTACACCTACCTCAGTGCCGCCGGTAACTGGAGATCCACCAACTATACCTGGTGCTGAAACTGGTGTTGGACAAGCCGCACCCAAAGTTCAAACAAAGCTTTCGGTTACCAGCGACTATAAATCCTTTTTACAGTTTATAAAGAATTTGCTATCCCTCTCCAGGGTGGTTGAAGTTAAGGATCTAAGCGTTGCAGCAGCAGAAGGTAGTGGCCAGGTTAGAGCTTCCTTGACCGTTGAAGCTTATTGGCAGGCTTTGCCGCGCGAACTTTCAGCCATCGAATCCCCTGTTGAGACTTTGACTGGGGAGGAAGAAGAAAAATTATCAAGAGTTACCGATACGGGGCTCATAACTACTCCAACGTTACCTACGGTTCCACTTGGCAGGAGTGACCTTTTTGCCCCGTACTAGGTGTCGTGTGTGAAGAATGCGATCTAAAGACTAGGTAGGAGTTTATTAGAGCAAGTGATTAGATGCTTCTTTTACCGTAGTTTTTTCTTTTGTTTTAGCAGGTCGGGTCGGTATTTTTTTGTTCTTTTTAAATTTTCTCTATCGCGCCATATTTTAATTTCTTCGTGGTTTCCGGATAATAATACTTTGGGCACGGGTTTACCCATGAATACTTCTGGTCTTGTGTACTGAGGATGTTCGAGCTGTCCTTTTTGAAATGATTCATCCTGTGGTGAACTTGGATTTATTGTTCCAGGTATTAATCTTGTTATAGAATCAACCAGAACAAGTGCAGGAATTTCTCCGCCGGTCAATACATAGTCACCGATCGAAATAATTTCATCAACATATTCTTCGATCCGGGCGTCTACTCCTTCATAATGACCTGCGATTATAACTAAAGTCTTTTTTTTGGAAAGAGTACTCGCCATTTTTTGATCATATTTTTTACCGGAGGCTGCAAGAAGTATGACGTATGGTTTTTCTTTAGAAAGTTTTAAAACCGACTCGAGTGCGTTAAAAACAACATCAACCTTTAAAACCATCCCTGGTCCTCCCCCGTATGGTTTATCATCTACTTTTTTGTGCTTGCCGTTTGCAAAATTGCGGATGTTAATAGTTTCGATTGAAATTAAATTCGCAGCCTGTGCTCTTTTCAAAATGCTTCGGTCAACAATGTTTGAGAACATTTCCGGGAAAAGGGTCAGGATGTAAAGCTTCACTGTTCCTGTACTTCGAGGGTGACGTAAGTTTGTTCTTTGGAAGCCCGAATTTTAAGAAGATTTTTGATTGTTTTTATCATCTTCCCTTCTTTACCTATGACTTTTGCGATATCTTCTTTTGGGATCGAAAGTAAAAAAGACGTAGTTGAGCCGTCGTGGTTTTTCTCAATTTTAACCTTTTTTATGTTTGTAACTAGCGGTTCAAGCAGAAGTTTTATCAGTTCTTCCATATTTTTCTAGTAATTTAGCTACTCCTTGTGTTGTTTGGGCACCTTTTTTAATCCAGAATTCGAGTTTTGCCTTATCAAGTTTAACCTGGTTTGCTTCACTGTTATGCGGGTTGTAAAATCCGAGGTTTTCCAAAAATCTACCATCGCGTTTGGTCCTAGCATCCTGTACCACAACCCTATAGGAGACCTGATGCTTTTTGCCTACCTTAGATAATCTTATTCTGACACTCATAGGATGACATTATCTCAGAGTTGTAACTAATTATTCAACTTGTTGCCTTGCTTTTTTTGCGCGGAAATAGTCAGAAGTGCAGACCTGGCGGCATTTTGAGCCGCAATTTGCTTGTTTTTCCCCTGCCCTTTCCCCAGTAAGCGTTCATTGTAAAAGGCGCCTATTTCAAATTCTTTAGCATGATCTGGCCCCCAAGTTGAAAGTAATTTGTACGTGGGGGAAATATGATATTTTCTTTGTAAAACCTCTTGAAGTTTGGATTTATGGTCACTAATTGCTGTCTTTGCAAGTATTTTCCATCTTTTTAAAATAACGTGTTCTATTACCTTTGATGCCGATTCCAATCCAGAATCCAAGTAAATTGCGCCGATCAGGGCTTCGAAGGTATTTGCCATGATTGATTGATTCTCCCTTCCACCTGAGTCCTCTTCTCCTTTGGAGAGCAATAGATACTTGCCGAGATTTAAGTCTTTACCCACCTTTGCCAGTGTTTCTGTCCTAACCAGCGATGCCCTTATGGTAGTGAGTTGTCCCTCAGTCATTTTAGGTAGATTTTCAAATAAAAATCTGGAAACGACGAGTGAAAGGACGCTGTCCCCCAAAAACTCCAACCTTTCATTAGAATCTCCCGCAAATTCTTTATGCTCGTTCAGATAGGAACGGTGGATAAACGCGTTATCTAATAAATTTTTATTTTGAAAGGTAATATTTAACAGTTTTACCAGATCTTGATGTTTAGCCTGAGATTTCACCATGGTCATCGATATAGGCAACTATATCTGAAACTTTTTTAAAAGAAGGAAATTTTTCTTGTGGAATTTCTATATCAAATTTTGACTGAATCGAAGTAACCAGATCTTCCAGATCGAGATCCGTAATACTTAAATCCTCATCGAGTAAAGAATCTTCCTCGATTTCTTCGGGATTCAGACCAAACTGATGCGCAAGCATTTTTTTAATTTCTTCAAAGGTATCGGTCATAATTTATTTTTTAGCCTTGTTTTTATAATTGTACCCAAAACTCCGTTGATAAAACCAGCAGAAGCTTCTCCTGAATACTCTTTTGCGATTTCAATCGCCTCGTCTAATATTACTTTATAAGGTTCTTGTTTTTTTTTGTAAAGTAATTCCCAAATTGCGAGCCTTAAGATTGAAAGGTTTATCGGGGCGATTTGCTCGATTGGCCAGGCTGGCGCATTTTTTGAAATTTGATTATCAATCTTTTTTTTATGGTTGAGAACTTCTGCCTCTGTGGTTCCTTTCGGGAAACCGGCTACACTTCTGAACGTTGCTTCGAATAGTTTTTTGACGGTTTTTACCCTAGCGGTATGTCTCGGATCACTCTTTTTCTTCATATGATTTTGTGTAAATTAAGCAGATTTCGGTTGACTTGTGGAGACTGGAGATTTAATTGATTTTTCGGAGTAATAACCACATTTGGGGCATGCCCTGTGAGGAAATTTCAGGTTGTCACATTTTGGACATTTAGCAAGTTTAGGCATAACCAGTTTAATAGCTGACTTTCTGGTCCTTGTTCTTGATTTTGCGTGTCGTTTTTTTGGTTGCGGTGCCATTAGTTAGTGAGTAGTGAGTAGTGAGTAGTGATTAGTCATTAGTGTCCTGAGATAAAGCTTAGTCAATATACAACAGACGGGTTTACAGGTCAAAAGTATTTTGTTTTACAAGTGACTCCCAATTATCTTCGTTAGTTATAAAATTCTTAAAATTCGAATGTCTTTGTTTTATAGCTTCTACCTGAACCCTGTCATTAACTCCATTAATTTCTCTTGACGGCGTTGTGCGTCTTGGCGGTATTTTTTGCTTATATGTTCTTTCTTTGGCCATTTATCCAACAAAAAACCGCTTCCTTGCCTCGCAGTTTGTATGGATAATAGGTGTTAGCACCCTTTTTTGTCAACCTTTTGGGCAAACTGTTAATTCGGTTGAACGTAATCCAGGTTCAGGTTGTTTATTTTTATTGAAAGCGGTGGGTGTTTTTTGAGATATGGGTCTAGTTCAAGCAGGCTTTTTGCTTCCGCTTGGGTTTGCGCAATTAATTTTTGATCGCCAAGATCGGCTATTTTTAGATTTTCGTACCCGGATTGACGAAGACCGAAAACTTCGCCGGGGCCTCTCATTGTTAGGTCAATTTCCGCTAGTTTAAAACCGATATTTATTGATTCTAAAGATTCCAATCTTTTAATGGAGTTTTGAGAATTAGAATCGGAAAATAGAAGACAGTAGGATTTATGTTCCCCACGGCCAACGCGTCCCCTAAGCTGATGTAATTGTGCCAGTCCGAACCTGTCGGCTGATTCGATCATCATAATGGTTGCGTTAGGAACGTCGATTCCAACTTCAACAACCGGTGTGGCAACTAAAATATCTATTTTTCTACTTTTAAAGTTTTTCATTACTTTTTCTTTTTCCTTTGGATTAAGTTTGCCATGCATAAGTCCGAGTTTTATTTTTTTAGAAAAAATACCTTTTAGCTTTTTGAATTCTTCAGTCGCAGCTTTAACTGTGACCATGCTCTCGGAGGGTTCTACGAAAGGGGTGATTATAAACGCCTGCCGCCCATCACTTATTTGAGCTTTAATAAATTTATAAGCGTCCTTTCTTTTAAAATTCGGTACAACGTGTGTTTGGATCTTTTTTCTCCCAAGCGGCATTTCATCGAGGACCGAAAGATCCAGGTCACCATAGAGCGTGAGGGCTAAAGTTCTCGGTATCGGGGTTGCCGTCATGGTCAAAAGATGAGGGCTTTTTACCTTCGAACTTGTAAGTGAGAGCTTTCCTCTCTGGGCTACGCCAAAACGGTGTTGTTCGTCGACTATTACCAAGCCCACCTCCCTTTTAGGTTTGTACGACATCAAAAGCGCATGGGTCCCGCAAATTATACCCGCCTCTTGCTTTTCGGAAGCAGTCCAGATTCCGACTTTAATATTGTACGGCTTAAGCATGAGAGAAAGAGTTTGCCGGTGCTGATTCGTAAGTATTTCGGTTGGAGCGGCAAAAAGGGTTACCAGGTCATTTAAATACGCAAAATAAGCCGCAGCGGCAGCGACGACTGTTTTTCCGGATCCTACGTCGCCTTCCAGCAGGCGGTTTGCAGGAGTTTCCTTTTCCAGGTCTTTTAGGATTTCTAAAATTGCCCGGTTTTGGGCACCTGTTAATTTAAAAGGAAGGCTTGAAATAAATTCTTTAAGCTTTGCGTGGTCTATCTTGAATGGGCTGGCCTCTTTTTCTTCTTTCCATTTCCTTTTTCTGATTTGTGACGCAAGCTGGAGAGTAAATAATTCATCGAAAGCGAGGCGTTTTCTTGCCTCTACTATTTTTTCCGATTCTTTGGGAAAATGAACTGTACTAAGGGATGATGATAAATCAAGAAGCTTTTGTCGTTTGGTTACGTCTTTGGGTATAGGATCTAGTAGACTTTCTAGATAGGGCGAAAGAAAACTGGCGATTTTAGCTCTGAGCCATTTAGACGTTACACCTTCCGTTTCGGGGTAGACAGGAATCAGGCCTCCCGTATGAATTGTTTGAGTTTGCATTAGTTCCCCCAGTATTTCAAATTTTGGGGCGAGTAGTTTAGGTTTTCTGCCTTCTTGCTGAACTTTGCCGGAAACGGATAGAAAAGTTCCGGGTTTAATGGTTTTTGTTAGATAGGATTGGTTAAACCAGACGATATCGATAGTTCCCGTTTGGTCCGCTAGTGTCGCAAGTGTTAGAAATTTGCCGGTTCTTGACCGTAGATTACTAATGGACCAGATATGCCCTTGAAGTGTGACTGTTTGGCCGTCAACAAGGCTAGAAATCGGCTTGAGGTTGGAAAAATCGTCGTAACGGAAAGGAAAATGGTAAATTAAATCTTCCAGCGTTAGTATCTCAAGCTTTTTTAATTTTCGACTGTAAAAATCTCCAATTCCGGGTAACCTTTCAACAGGGGTTTGTGGATCCATGACAGTAGTATTTTACAGGAAGTTTACTGCGATGCGTAAAAAATGTAGAGGGCTACCTGTCCGACAATAAAGCTTAATGCCACCATGATAAGCAGGATTTTCCAAATATGCTTTAAATATGAGGGTTTGAATAGTTTCATTTATCTTAGTCTTTAACTATAATTTTAATATAATTTCTATTTCCAATTTTTACCACTTCGTTTTGGGTTGGCACTCCACGTGGGTCAGTGACTTTTATGAACGGTATGTTATTTGGGTCAACGGATACACTTACACTTCCTTGCTGAATTTTTCTTTTAGCTTCAGCCATACTTTCTGCGAGTCCAGACTCTAATAATACTTGACTGTAGGTTGCACCGGACATTGGTGTAAATGTATTAATAAACTCCGGAACTTTTTTCTGTTGAATTGTTGACTCGAAGATCTCTTGCGCTTTTTTTGACGCTTCCTGGCCGTGATAAATTCTTACAATTTCTCTGGCCAGTTCCTTTTTGGCATCAAGAGGCTCTAACGTATTTAGTTTTACCTCTGGAAAGTCTGTTAAATTGTTCCAGTACTCGACAATTTGAGAATCCGAAATAGACATTATTTTTCCAAACATATCATTTGGCGAATCGTCTAACCAGACGCAGTTTCCTGACGATTTGCTCATGGGATTTCCGTCCGTTCCGGAAATGAGGGGTGTTGTCAGTACAAATTTTTCCCGGTTATTCATTTTCTTCTGCAATTCCCTACCGATTAACATATTGAATGTTTGGTCTGTTCCGCCGATTTCCAGATCGACATCCATGACAACGGAATCATAGCCTTGCATAAGCGGGTATAGCGTTTCATGGTGCCATACCGTACCCCCACCCTTGATCCTTTCCTGAAACATATCTCTTTTGATTAATTGGATGGAAGAAATGTTTGAAGCTATTTCGGCAATTTTGGGGTATGTAAGCTTTAGAAGCCAATCGCCGTTATATTTAATCTGGATTTTATCGAAATTCAAAACCTTTTTAGCTTGTTCTTTCCAGGTTTTGATATTTTCATCAATTTCCTCCTTAGTAATTTTCCCCCTTACTATTTTTCTTTGAGATGGGTCACCGACCAGAACAGTCCCTGTTCCAATCAAAAGAATTGCTTCGTGACCTAGATCTGCAAATTCTTGTAATTTTCTCATTGGGATTGTGTGACCCAGGTGCAGATGCGTACCTGTCGGGTCGATTCCCCAATATAGGCGAATATTTTTAGATTTGATCAGCTTTTGGAGCCCCTCCCGGCTTGGCAGTATTTGTTCGACTCCTCGGGTTAAAGCCTTATCTATTAAATCCATACTACTTATGCATGTTAGCGTTTTTGGATTTTTCTGGCAATTATGTTGAGTTTTTACCTTAACTTAATTTTTGATAGAATAGGCATCAGTGAAGTTTTCCCCGAGTAAACAAAGGCGTTTTTCTTCAAGACTTGCCAAACTTGGATCTAAAAACACCGCCGAACACCATTTTACGACCCAATCAAATTTTAACAGGAGGCGGTTTTGGATTAAATTTTTCGGACTTTTTTCCACTGTTCTTTTCTTTTCACTAATTGGGTTAATTGCACTAACTTTTTTTTCTTTAGTCATTTTTGCAAAAGATTTACCTTCCCCGAACAAATTGACAGCACGCGATTCTTCGCTTTCTACCAAAATTTATGACAGAAACGGCAAGTTGCTTTATGACATTTACGGTGAAAAAAACCGGGCACTGGTTAAGTGGAATGAGCTCCCTCCATACGTAAAAGACGCAACTATTTCCATAGAAGACAAGGATTTTTATAAGCATAAGGGTTTTTCCTTCCTGGGAATCGGACGGGCGTTTTTCAGAATTTTGGTTTTTAGAAAACTTGAGGGAGGATCGACTATTACGCAACAAGTTGTAAAGAACACATTGCTTTCACCCGAGAGAACTATCACCCGGAAAGTGAAGGAGTTTATTCTTGCCCTGCAGGTTGAAAGAAAATATACGAAAGATGAGATTTTACAGATTTATTTAAATGAGGTTCCCTACGGTGGTACCGCATGGGGTATAGAGGCAGCGGCCCAGACTTATTTCGGAAAAGAGGCAAAAGACCTGGCTCTTACGGAGGCGGCTATTCTGGCCGGTCTTCCGCAGAGACCAAGTTATTACACGCCATTCGGAAGCAACCCGAAAGCATACGTTGCGAGGGCGGAAAATGTGGCAAGAAGGATGAGGGAAGACGGAAAGGTCACCAAAGCACAGGAAGAGCAACTTTTGAAGGAAATTTCCGATATTAAATTCTCACCAAACGATCAGGGAATCAGTGCTCCCCATTTTGTGTTTTATGTACGGGATTTGTTGATCCAGAGATACGGTGAAAAATACGTTGAGCAAGGCGGACTTAAAGTTACGACAACACTAGACCTTGAACTTCAGGATAAAGCCCAAAATATAGTATCGGAAGAAGTGTCCAAACTTTCCGGGTATAAAGTGGGGAATGGTGCCGCGGTTGTAATGGATCCGAAAAAAGGTGACATTTTGGCAATGGTTGGTTCCAAGGACTATTTTGCAACCGATTATGAAGGACAGGTAAATGTTACGACATCAAAAAGACAACCGGGTTCTGCCCTCAAACCATTTACCTATATTACGGCTTTTAAGGCGGGGTATACGCCTTCTTTTGTACTTATGGATGTACCTACCGAATTTCCGGGAGGAATCGGCCAGCCCCCCTACAAGCCTGTCAATTACGATGGGAAATACAGGGGTCCGCAGCAGTTGCGTTTTGCCCTGGGTAACTCGCTTAATATTCCGGCGGTTAAGATGCTTGCACTGGTTGGGATTAAAAATATGTTAAGGACTGCGTATGATGCCGGAATAAAATCGCTTGAGCCAACGGACGATAATATGAAAAGGTTCGGGCTTGCGGTTACCCTGGGTGGCGGTGAAGTTACTTTGTTGGAGTTGGCTAATGGTTATGCAACAATTGCCGACCGGGGAAATTTCCACGAACCAATATCAATTCTTAAGGTTCAGGACAGAAACGGCAAAACCATAGACGAGGTAAAGGATGTCAAAGGAAAACAAGTACTTGGAGAAGACGTTTCTTTTTTAATCTCTCATATTCTTTCCGATAACAACGCCAGGGCAACGGTTTTTGGTACCGGCTCGTTCTTAAACATTTCCGGAAAGACTGTAGCTGTTAAGACGGGTACGACGGACGACAAACGTGACAACTGGACTGTCGGCTACTCTCCTTCCGTGGTTGTGGGTGTGTGGGTTGGCAATAATGATAATTCACCTATGAATCCCCAGATTGCCTCCGGAGTTACCGGAGCGACTCCGATTTGGAACAAAATAATGTCTGCTGCCCTTTCGGACAAAGGATCCGAGGGTTTTCCAAAACCGGATAATGTGATTGCACTTGAAATTGACGGGTTTGGAGGCGGACTTCCCTGCCGTGAATATCCCAAAAGGTCCGAATATTTTGTGAAAGGTACGGAACCAACAAGAGACTGTCTGGTCGAAAAAACTTTGGACGGAAAAGAATATTTTGTATTCACGGAGTTTGACCCGGTTTCGACCGATGGCAGAAACCGCTGGCAGGAAGGCATAAATGCATGGACTTCGCAACAGGGAGACTCGAAATACAAGCCACCGCCCGAACTCTTAAACGAACCGACTAAAAATCCTGACGATATTAAGGTAACTATAAAAAAACCAAATGACCAGGAACAGGTTGATTTTGATATCGATGTTGAAGCGGATGTCGAAACAGGTAGAAATGTAACGAAGGTGGAGTTTTACATTGACGGTTCCATAAAGGACACAAAATCCTCCGGTTCTTTTAATTTTGACTACAAGTTTTCAAATGCCAGCAAAGGAAAACATAAGATTAAGGTAAAAGCGAAAAACGAAGCAGACAAAGAGGCTGAGAAAGAAATTGAAATTAGTGTCGGTGAGCCTTGGAGCTAAACTACTTCCTGACCATTGCCCTGTAAGTCTTTTCCAATGCCGAAATTATTTGCCCTCGGGTAGTTGCAACGTCGCTTGGAGTCGGCATACCGCCAGCTTTTTGAAAGTAAAGGCGTACAGTTACGGATTTCTTATTTTCCCCTAGTTTTTTATCACGGTACACGTCGATGACATCCGCCTTGGTAAGGAGAGGTTTAGCTGTTTTACCTAGTAATTCGAGGATGTCTCCGATTTCCAATGCTTCAGCAACGATTACAGAAATATCTTCAATAACCGGCGGATATTTATGAATTTTTTTGTAACTTTTTGGGGCTTGGGCTTTATTAAAAATCTCTGTTAGGTTTATTTCGACGACATATAGCGGACCATTAAGCTCGAAGTAGTCCGAAATCTTTGAGTCGATAAGTCCAAAGTAACCTACTTGCTCGCTCCCCTCGGATATTGCGGCCGATAAATCTTCCTGTGTTAAATGTTTTTTCTTAAGTTTGTAAATCTTGAGGTCGCGTCCTATTATTCCGGAAATGTTCTCGACAAAGCCTTTAGCCTCGTAAAAATTAGAATTTGTAAGGGCAATTGCCAATATAAGCGGTTGATCCGGAAGACCTTTTTGCTTTTTTAGATAAACTCGGGCTATCTCAAATATTTTTTGAGAATCTTTAATGTACTGGTTTTGTGCTGCTACCT
Organism: Candidatus Curtissbacteria bacterium; assembly: GCA_016198325.1. Classification (GTDB taxonomy): domain Bacteria; phylum Patescibacteriota; class Microgenomatia; order Curtissbacterales; family GWA2-41-24; genus JACQIV01. The sequence goes on along the minus strand of JACQIV010000020.1, from coordinate 9,819 downwards.
GGGCAAGCGATATAAGTAGGGTTGGGCGCATATACTGCCACTGGTCGGTCAAAGGATTTGCCAGTTCTACAACCTTGTTTTTTACGGTTTGCGAGAGTGCGAGTAAATTATTAGAAATTATGGAATAAGTCATAACTTCTGTTAAACCAAGAACCTTAAGATCATTTTTAAGTTTAATCACATGTTCAAGATTGCTTGATATTTCATTGGGTATTTTGCCTTGAGGAATGGTTGAGGGAATCCGGTGGTATCCGTAAATTCTAGCTATTTCCTCAATAATATCGACATCGTCTTTTATGTCTCTATTTCTCCACGAGGGAGGTATGGCTATGATTGTTTGGTTTTGGAAATTAACTTTAAAACCAAGTGATTCGAGTATTTTTATTGATTTTTCTTTAGGTAATTTGAATCCAAGGTAACTGTGCAGCTTAGCCTCATCAAGCGTAATTGATTTTTGTTTTGGTTTATTACTTAAAATATCAATTACTTCGGACGAGATACGGGCATTTGATACCTGTTTTGCAAGATAGACAGCCCTTGCTAGCGCTTTTGGTATTGCCTCGACGTCTACACCGTTTTCGAACCTTGCTGCAGCGTCGGTGCGAATGGACAAGGCCATGGTGGCTTTTCGGATTCTTATAGGGTCATAGCTTTGGACAAAAAGCAAAATTCTCTTTGTCCTTCTTGTTATTTGACTGTTTTGACCTCCCATGATTCCGCAAAGATCGATAAGTTTTCCGCCTGATTCAATAACAATGACTCCTTGGGGTAATACGTACTTCTTTCCGTCCAGAGTTGTGATTTTTTCACCTGATTTTGATTCACGCAAGATCATTTTTCCGTTTGAAATTTTATCGAAATCAAATGCGTGCATCGGCTGACCAAGTTCGAGCATGATGTAATTGGTTAGATCAACGATGTTGTTAATTGCCCTAACCCCTGATGATTCAAGCCGGTGTTTAATTATTGCGGGAGACTGCCGGATTTTGACGTTGTCGATAACTACGGCAGTAAATCTGTGGCAGAGAGTTTTGTCTTTTATAAGAACATCAACTACAGACAGATCTTTTGTTTCCGGTTGAATTTGAAAGTCTTGGCCTTTTGGTGCAACGAGATCCGCCTTTTCGTTTTTGGATTTAAGGATTGCAAATGTTTCCCGGGACAAGCCAAAAATACTTGCTGAGTCAAAACGGTTTGTAGTTATTTCGATATCAAAAATATATTCTTCTTTGTGTTTTACGACTCTTTCAACGGATGGTCCGGCAAGTGAAAGATAACTTGCCATTGTTTTTGCCGCTACATCCGTTTTGAGATATTCGCGAAGCCAGGAAACGGGGATTTTTATGTTCATAAAAATAATTTCTAATTTCTAATTTTTAATTACTAAACAATTCATAATGATCAAATTCCTAAATTAGATCAATTAGAGCAATTAGGTTAATTAGGTCAATTTTCATCAAAACTGCTCCAGGAACCTGATATCGTTTTGGTAAAGAAGCCGTATGTCCGGCAAATTAGTTTTCATGGCGATTGTCCTCTCTATTCCCCACCCGAAGGCGAAGCCTTGGTAGATTTTTGGGTCAATCTTACCCGAAGAAAGCACGTTAGGATGAACCATTCCGGCGCCTCCCAGCTCCAACCATCCTGCTTTGCATAACCTGCATCCTTTTCCAAGACAAATACCGCATGTTACGTCCACTTCAAATGAGGGTTCGGTGAAACGGAAATGGTGGGGTCTTAAGCGTGTTACTCTTTCCGGCCCAAAAAATCTTGTCGTGAAATAATCGAACGTACCCTTGAGATCGCCTATTGTAACCTTTTTATCAATCAATAAACCTTCAAATTGGTGAAACATTGGTGTATGGGAGATGTCTATCTGTCGTCTATAACAGCGGCTTATGTTAAGCATTCTAATCGGCGGTTTTTTGGCTCTTTCCATCTCCCGTACTTGTCCGTTTGAGGTGTGCGGGGTAAGAACCAGATTGCCGTATTTTGGATCTTTCTCGCCTTTTACGAAAAATGTTTCCCATTCGTCGCGGGCAGGATGGCTTGCGGGCATGTTTAAAGATTCGAATGCGTAGTAGTCCCAATCTATTTCCGGGTAACTTTGGAGCGTAAATCCAAGTTTGTTGAATATTTCGACGATTTCTGAAATGGCTTGTGAGACAAGGTGTAAATGGCCTAATTCTCTTTTTTTGCCGGGGGCGGTAACGTCAATTTTTATGGCTGGCCGTGTGGATTTTTCCGTCCTTTTTTCCAAAAGTAGCTGTTCAATTTCTTTTTTTGCCTTGTTAAGTTCTTGCCCAAATATAGGACGATTTTTTTCCGGGACATCCTTGATTTTTTTTGCAGCCTGGGTAAAAACACCACTTTTACCAAAAATTTTGACGTAAGACGACCCAAAATCGTTCTCCGCAAGGATTTTAAGAGCCTCTTGTTTGATGTATTCGATTTCTTGCATTTGCAAATTATAGGAAAATTGACTGGTTTCGTCTATTTTTGTTTCTTCTTTAGTATATCAAGGGTGCCTGCGCGACAACACTAAAAAAGCCTCTCGATATACCTAAATATAACTTTAGAAACGAGAGGCTTTTTTAAATCCTAAATTACTTTTTTGACAAGATCGTCAAATGCTTTAGGATCCTCGATTGCGATTTGAGAAAGAATTTTTCTATCAAGTGCAACATTTTTCTTTTTTAGAATGTCAATAAACTTACTATAGGAAAGGCCGTGACCGGAAAGTGCTCCGTTTATCCTTGTAATCCAAAGCGATCGCATTTGCCGTTTTTTTTCGCGTCTACCACGGTAAGCATCCATTCCTGCGTGCAATGCCGCTTGTTTTGCTTCCTTTACAAGTTTGGATTTTCCACCGCGGTAACCTTTTACCAACTTTAAAAGTCTTTTGTGTTTTCCGTGGGAGGCGACCCCTCTTTTAACCCGCATACGGTAACAACCTTTCTATTTTTCTCTTTTCCACATCAGCAACTTTGGATGTTCTTTTAAACCTGGCTTTGGCGCTCCTGCTTTTTGCTGCCTTCAAGTGGTTATTCATCTGGCTTCTTCTCAGGATTTTGCCGTTCTTGGTTATTTTGAATCTTTTAGCTGCTGCCTTCTTTGTCTTCTGTTTCATTGTTTTTATTATTTTCTTCAATTACTTCAGCTTGTTCCTTATCAATTTTTTTGTTCTGCAAGCCTTTTTTCGGTCTTACGATTGTAACATATCTCCTGCCTTCAAATCGCCCTTCCCTATCCTTTTCTGCAAAATCGGAAAGAAGCGTCATAACTTTTGACATCAACTTTGGCCCGAATTCCGTATGGGCCATTTGCCTTCCCTTAAAATGAACCGAAATTTTGACAAGATCGCCATCCAGAAGAAACTTCTTAGCACGGTCGAGACCTGTATTTAAATCATGCTCTCCTATGAATGGACTCAGACGTACCTCTTTTAACTCGGTTTCTCTTGTATGCTTTCTTGCTTCTTTTTCTTTTTTCTCCTCCTGGTATTTAAATTTCGAAAAATCAACTATTCTCACAACCGGCGGTTTGGCATTTGCAGATATTTCTACTAAATCCATCTCCGTCTCCCTGGCTTTTGCAATTGCCTCATCTTTACTCATAACGCCTATCTGCTTACCGTCAAAGCCGATAACACGTACTTCGGATGCCGGAATTTGATAATTAAGCTTGTAGTACTTTTTTACCTGTGCCTCCCTTTTTCAGTTTGCATATTATCCACAAAAAGTGTTTTGCATTCAATGATCAAACCGGGGTATTTGCTGTTATTAATTCTGCGAATTTTTCGGGTAGCATCTGGCCTAAATCTTTTCCCTCCCGGCTGCGGATTGCGACTGTTCCTGCTTCCTCTTCCCTGTTTCCGATAATTGCCTGATAAGGAATTTTTAAAAGTGCTGATTTCCTGATTTTTGCCTGCATGGTTTCTGAGTCGAGATTTATTTCCGTCCGGACTCCCGCTTCTAAAAGCTCTTTTGCGATTTTTCTGGTAAATTCCAAGTTTTTATCCGAAATTGGAATAATCGTAAGTTGGATTGGTGCAAGCCACACAGGGAATGCTCCGCCAAAGTGTTCAGTCAATATCCCGAGCGTTCTCTCGAAGGCGCCGAGCGGGGCCCGGTGGATGACAACGGGAGTTTTTTCTTTACCGTCGGTGTCTGTATAAGTAAGGTTAAATCTTTCGGCCTGGACAAAGTCCACTTGGAGTGTTGCCAGCTGCCATTTTCTCCCGAGTGAATCCTTGACATGAGGGTCTATTTTGGGCCCGTAGAAGGCCGCCTCGCCCTCCGCTTTGGTGTAAGCGATGTTTTGCCTCTTAAGCTCTTCCTCTAGGATTTTCTGGGCTTTCTCCCAGGTTTTTGTGTCACCCAGATATTTTTTCTTGTTACTTGGATCCCAAAGGGACAAGGCCATTTCGACTTCAAGGTTTAATGCCTTGAAGTATGTTGCGAGTAACTTAAATAATTTTGAAAATTCATCCCTCAGTTGATCTTCTTTTAGGAAAATATGAGCGTCGTCCTGTGTCAGACCCCTAATTCTCAAAAGCCCCGATAGTTCTCCAGATTTTTCGTATCTGTAGACTGTACCAAACTCGGCAATTCTAATGGGAAGATCCCGGAAGCTCCTTTTTTCGTTTGCAAAGATTATGTAATGGAACGGACAATTCATCGGTTTTAGTAAATATTCCTGGTTTTCCACTTTTATTGCCGGAAACATGCTTTCGCGGTACAAGTCCCAGTGGCCGGATTTAATCCAGAGATTTTTTTTGCCGATATGAGGAGTTTGTACTTCGAGATAACCCTGTTCCCGGTGCAGTTTCCGGGCCCAATTCTGCAGTATATTTAGTATTGTTTTTCCGTTTGGGAGGATTAAAGGTAGTCCCTGCCCGGCTTCACCCGATAGCATAAAAAGTCCAAGCCGGGGACCTAATTTCTTATGGTCCCTTTTTTTTGCTTCCTCCAAGCCGCTCAGATAATTATCAAGCTCCGATTTTGTAGGGAAAACAGTGCCGTAGATGCGACTTAGCATCGGGTTTTTTTCGTCCCCTCGCCAGTAGGCACCGGCTACGGAGAGGAGCCTGAAGTGTTTTATTTCACTTGTGTTTTTGACGTGAGGGCCTTCGCAAAGGTCTGTGAATTTACCGTGGGAATAAAAGGAAAATTTTGTGCCCTTTTTTTTCAAGTCCTCAACTAGCTCTTCTTTATACGGTTGCTTGTTTACGTGAGCCCATTTTTTGGCATCGGTTGCTGATATAAAAGCCTGTTCAAAGTCCAAGTTTTCCCGCGCGATCTTCCCCATTTCGGTTTCAATTGACGGTAAGTCTTCTTCCGAAATCGGCTTTTCGAACTCAAAATCATAATAGAACCCGTTTTCAATGGCCGGGCCAATTGCTATTTTGGTCTTAGGATATAAATTTAATACTGCGCTGGCCAAAAGATGGGCAGTTGAATGTCTCAGCGGTGATAAGCTCATCTGGCTTGAGGGGTACTTTCCCGTATTGACCTTTCAATAACCTGGTTTAAATAGTCACCGATAAACGGCACGAAATCTATTTTAGACACAAGATAACCCAGGCCGACGATTATTACGGCAGTTCCTACAGTAATACCGACACCCCATCCAAGTCCTCCAAGCAACCCGTGCAAAAATTTACGTAAGCCGGAAGGGTTGACTTCGATGTAATGTTTTTCAACTACTTTTTCATTTATTACTTGCTTGGAACTCGCCTGTTCTGTTTCCATACATAAATTTTACATTTATTTGGGACCAGTGTTCAATTTGGAGAAAATTATTAATCGCCCCACCAGACTTCTTTAAGTCTGGTGTTTGAATCATCAACGCCGAAAAAATCTTGGCAGAATCTTTTGGCCGATTCTTTATCAAATTCCTTACAAGAAAAAATGTCTATTAGGGCTTCGTTGTGTTTAGTGAAAGTGTGGATAGAGATGTGGGAGAAGTCAATAATAACAAAGCAGGTAACTCCTGGATTTTCGGGGATTCCTTCAACAGCGACCGGGCCGTGGAGAATCGACATGTTGACTTTCCCGACAAGGTCCCGCATGAAACTTTCAATAGCGGAAACATCCGCAATTTTCTGGTTGATGTTTGAGAGATCAAAAATGATATGAAACCTTTTAGAGTTCACTTGTTGCAGAAAAGTCTTTCTTAATTATTAAAACTTGTCGAAAATAACAAGCACCTTATTATTTGAGCTTGTCGAAAATAACAAGCACCTTATTAATTCATAACAAAATTTTTAAAACATATGCAATAGATTAAAATGAGGCTGTTTTTAGAATAAGACCTATTTAATAGGCCATAATAGGCTATTAAACGGTTTTTTTGTGAAACTTTTCACCTTATCATGTAGTGAATTTTTTGTTTTGATCGAGCCTTTCGATTGCATATCTGAGTGAAGTTCTTGGCATTGTTTTGTAATTTTTGTCTAAAAAGTTAAGCAGGGTACTTTCGTTTTTTTTACCAACTTCCCTCAACATCCAACCGACTGCTTTGTGTATCAGGTCATTGGTGTCACCCAGCAAAGCTTTCGATATTTTAAGTGTATCCGCGAAATCCCCTGTTTTAATAAAAGCAAGGGTTGAAATAATAGATATTCGTTTTTCCCAAAGGTTGTTTGATTTGGCCAGCGCGTACAAAACCGACCTGTCTTTATCTTTGAAATAATCACCCAAAATGTTAGGGGCGGACAGATCGACCAAGTCCCAATTATTGATATTTTTTGCACATGAGAGGTAAAGGTTTACTATTTCTTTTTTCTCCCTGCCGAGTGACGTTTTATATTTTTCAACAAGTATAAGGAGTGATGTCAGCCTGAATTCGTGGTATTTGCTTCTAAGAATTTTGAGCAGGGATTTTAAGTCCAGATCCTTATATTTTTTTGCGATCAGACGCTGGGTTGGGACATTTATTCCGAGAAAGATGTCACCTTCTCCATATTGCCCTTTCCCCGTTTTGAAAAAGCCCGAGAGGAATTTTGCCTTTATTTTATTCTGGTGTGACAATAATTCTTTTTGAAGAGACAAAAGCACTGGTGGGTTCGACAGGATTCGAACCTGTGACCTTCACAATGTCAATGTGACGCTCTAACCAGCTGAGCTACGAACCCTCGTCAGAATGGACTTTCGTTTTTCGCAAACTTTTGAAATTTGCTAATCACTACGTTATTTTTCCCTTTCAAAAATGCGAGCATTCTTGATTGTTTAATTGCAGTGATTTTATCAAAAAATATGGTTAAAGACTAATAATTACTTTAACCTTGCAGCTGCAAGGTGCCTTGCTCGTGGACTTTCATCTGTTTACCGCTTACCCAGGCGAGCATACCGGTTGTGCGTTTGGAATTTGAGCGCTGCGAAACCAGTTCCTGAGCGCTTTTCGCATCTTCGGCTTCAAGCCGGAGGTGTTTGACGATATTTGTTAGCCGTTTTAAATCCAAAATACCGATTTTTTTCGGCGGCGTTTCCATGTGGGCTTTTGTTTCGACACCGGAAACTTTTGCAAGTTTTGCTATTTCTTCGGTCAAGTCGTGAAATTCGGCCTTCATGGAATTTTGCTCGGAGTTTATCTTTTCGTTGAAATTTGAATACTCTTGTTTCATGGCGTTGATGCGGTTTTGAACTTGGCTTGCTTTCTCCCTGGAATCCGAGTCGTCTTGCGCGGTTTCTTTTTCCAATTTATTTTTTTCCCTTGCCCTTTTTAACTCCTCCTGCCCGATTGTTTTAGGAGCACGAGAGACCCTAGGTCCGAAATTAAATCCGAGTTCGGAACCGAATTCTTCCAGCATTGGATCAGCAATCTGGGATCTTAAGGTTTCAAGCGGATCGAGGGCGGATTGAGCAATGTTTTTGATTGTATTTGCCGGTTTCATCAAGCGTGTATTCTACTCTTTTTAGCCTCAAAAGTCAACAAGTTATAGCATTAAAAATCTAAATTCAAGTCGACAGAGGGCAGGCTTAAATTTTTCATATAGTCTTCCCGTTCTGTTATTTTTTGTGAAAACCCCCATATTTTTTTCGCAAGTTCGGTTTCTGGAAGATTGTTCTCGGTTGTCGGTATGGATTCGTTCTTCAGCGTTGTCGGGGCATTATTGTTTTCGGGTGTTTGCTGGGAAAATAAAATTAAACCTAAATAAGAAACAATAAAGATGAGAAATATGACGGAAAGTGCGATTATTTTGCCTTTTGTTAAGTATGAACGTACTCTAACAAATACCTGCTCTGCTTTTTGGCTCGGACCAGGTGATTTGGGTTCTTCCAATTCCGGTATGCCGGCTTTAACAGCTTTTTCGATCATATAACCTTCATTATTTCTTCAAAAAGTTTAGACGCCCTTGCCATACGTTCCCTGACCTTATTAAGACTAATTGAAATTTCTTCATAGTCAATTCTATTATTCGCAACCAATCTATTGTCAATCGTTTTTTTTGCAGTCTCAATACTTGACTGGCTTTCGTTATTCAGGATTAAAAGTTCGGATTTCCAATTTTGGAATAGGGAGCTTGCAAAATCTTCTCTTTTGTCTATTTGGTTTTGGACAAGCGACGAAATATCGCTAAATTCGTTTAAAAGGGAAGCCGTTTCCAGATAATCGGTGACCGCGATAGAAAGAGTTGAAGTGTTCATGATTTCTTTTTCCAATCTTTGCTTTAATTCCTGCGCAAGTGGCGGTAACTCTTCTAAATTCTTAGCATTTTCAACTTTGATTTTATGGTCACTTATAAACCTTGTTTCGGAATCAAGCAGATTTTTCGTTTCTAAAAAAAGCACTTCGTTGTTTTTACCGTTTTTCGATTCCAGTATGGTTCGTAATAACTCGAAATATGTAAGGTAGAGACTATCTACCTGTTTTAAATAATCTCTTGTTTTTAAAAAGGCATCGTTTTTGGAAGCGACGGTTTGGTATGACTTGTAAGCTGCTTTACTTTTTAAATAATTTTCCTGGTTGTTTCTGTAATTAGTATATTCTGTTTTGTAATTATTGCTTGATTCCTCTAGGTTGTTTCGCGCGGATATTTGGCTGGATGAGACAAGAAATAACAGCAGAAAAAATAAAAATAACTTTGTCCGGGGCATTATTTATATATTAGTCGATACTTTTGGACGTGAGCAAATTATTCGATTGTTTGTCCGTCGAAAGATATATGGAGTTCGGGTCCTCCTTTTGCAGGTGGCGATATGTGTCGGGACCTGCATACAGCAGAGTGGAATTTCAATTATATAGAATCGGTTCGAGTTTCAGTCTGTGGCAATTCAATAATAGCATAGCATCCCCTAATGGCAAAAGCCTTTCCGTTTGAAAGAAGGGCTTTTTAGATTATGAAACTTTCGGGAAAGCACGACACCTATGATGTCATTCGAGTTGTCCGGTTTCCAGCTGTTCACGTTCGCACCCTTAGGGTCAGTCTTACCAACGTTGACGAGCTTGCCGTCCGAATTCTGCGCTTTCGTTGCTCTCCTCCCTCTTTTTTCACCAAGATGAAACCAAAAGTTTCCTCCCTGTATATTATTAGGTAGCAGCAAATGTGCATCTACACTAGAAAAGAGCAAGTAGTTTCATAAGTTTTTTCCTTACTACACTCTCTATTGTTCGTGCCAATAAAGATTCTGAGAATCGGAAAAGATATTGAAGGTTTTTTGTCCCTCCAACATTAGATTAGCATTTATTTTCGCGAAGTGGAAAAATACTTTGAGAAAAGCATATTTAGAGAATATTTAACTGTTAGTTGTTTTAATCCAGCCGCCAAGCATCTTGCCTATTTCGGCAACATCTCTTTCCAGCTCCGTGTATCTT
>JACQIV010000017.1 GCA_016198325.1 Candidatus Curtissbacteria bacterium | reverse complement strand
TATGGTATGGAGAAGAGAACACCACAGGAGCGAATCGAGCACTTTATCGTCAACCACGACTCCTATCTTATGGGTCATGATGTAAACGAAACTCTGATACTGTACAATAATTGAATTTCATGCGCAAATGGTGCTAAAATTCAAAGCCATGCAAAATTGGGCAGTATTTGAATCACAAGGCAAACAACATAAAGCTGGTGAAGGAGAAATTATCTCCATAGACAAACTACCCGCATCAAAAGACGGAAAAATTAATTTTGATAAAGTTTTACTCGTCAAAACGGAGTCCAAGCTTGGACTCGGCAAACCTTACATAGAAAAAGCTAAGGTCACAGCAAATATTGAAGGGGACTATCGGGACAAAAAAATAAGGGTCGTAAAATTTAAATCAAAGTCCAGGTATACAAGAGTAACTGGCCACAGGCAAACGATGACCCGTATTAAAATCGAAAAAATCTTGGCATAAATTCTCCTTTCATCATTGACAGCCCGTGAAAAGAACGATAAAATCCACGTGAAGATTTATGGCGCATAAAAAAGGTGGCGGAGCCACCGCAAAAAACAGGGATTCTGCCGGAAAAAGGCTTGGTGTTAAAATTTACGCGGGTCAGGAAACATCTCCCGGAAATATCATTGTCAGGCAAAGAGGCACCAAATTTTATCCAGGAAACGGTACTCTCCTTGGTAAAGACCACACTATATTTGCTCAAGTCAAAGGAATCATCCGCTTTCGGACAAAGCTCGGTAAAAAATTTGTTGATATAGTCTAAAAAGGCTAGTGGACGATAATCAAATCTACGAAATCGATATAGACATGCTGCAACCGAATCCTCTGCAGCCAAGGGGTTTAATCACCCCGGATTCTCTTGTTGAGCTTGTTGATTCAATCCGCGAACACGGTGTACTCGAACCGCTAGTGGTTGCTAAAACCCCCGCCGGCTATCAAATTATTGCAGGTGAAAGAAGATGGAGGGCATCAAAAATAGCCGGACTGCCAAAAGTTCCGGTCATCATTAAAGAAACAACACCAAGGGGAATGCTGGAAATGGCAATTATTGAAAACGTTCAGAGAGTCGACCTCAATCCCCTTGAAAGAGCCCAGGCGTTCAAAAGATTAATGGATGAATTCGGGCTTTCGACAAGTGAAATATCCGTAAAAATTGGCAAAAGTGCCCCATATGTTTCCAACACCCTTAGATTACTGACAGTTCCGGATGCACTTAAAGATGCACTTGCCTCCGGCGCAACAAGCGAAGGACACGTCCGGGCGCTGGCATCATTGGACGACCCACATTTGATAGTAGAAGCATACCGTGAAGTCCTTTCAAAAAACTTATCAGTAAGAGGCGCCGAAGAGCTCGCAAGAAAGCTAAAAGCTCGGGAAAACATCGCACCAAAACAGCAAAAACCCATTGCACGCCTTCAAAATGAAGACCTCGAAAAATATCAGGATGAACTTTCGAATAAACTAACATCGGACGGAGTTAAAGTTAAAGTTAAAATTGCCCAGTCACGGGTTGAAGGTAAAATGTTGATTGTTGCAAAGGGAGCGCAAGAAGCAACAGCGGATTTACTTAAGCGGATCCGTGATGCTGTACTGAATTTTTGAAATAGTCCGTGCGCCTGTTGAATTTTTAGTTTCAAATATTGGCCAGTAAACTACCCAAGCTTTTCCCTTAATTGACTTTTTCTTAACGACCCCAAAAACCCTGGAATCCGAAGAAGCCCCCCGGTTATCTCCGAGGACAAAATACTCACCTACTCCGACAGTAACCTCCATATCCCCCTCAGTCGGTTGGGCAATATATGGCTCCTCGAGCTTTTCTTTATTAATAAATATCTCACCATTTTCGACTTCAACTGTTTCTCCGGGAAGCCCGATTACCCTTTTAATAAAATCAACCTTCCTGTCCGGAGCTTGGAATACAATAACATCGCCTCGTTCAGGCTTATACAACCTATAACTCACCTTTTCTGTCAATAATAATTCCCCATCCTTGAAGTTTGGCACCATTGACTCACCCTTTACCCTGTGGGGTTGTACAAGGAAAATGTAAACGAAGAAAAAAATCCCCAACGAAATTAGGGCTGTTTGGACAATCTCTTTAAATATGTTTGAAAGTGTCAGCCGGAGATCCACTCAATTTATTTTATGTTAAAATTTGAAACAAAGTAAGTATCCAAAAATTGAGCCCATAGCTCAGCGGTAGAGCGTTCGTATCACACACGAAAGGTCGATGGTTCAAACCCATCTGGGCTCACCAGACCAATGGATTTTCTCAGTCTTCTTATTGTCTCGTCTCTCGCAGCGATTATCCCTGGAGAAATTGGCAGAATAAGTATACAAAACATCTATGGAGGGATAACAATTTTGGATCTCTTCACATTGTCGTCACTACTATTTGCTTATCCATTATTGTTCCTGAAAAATAAAAAAGTATTTCTACCCAAAAACAGTTTTTCGGCAAGCCTTGTTATTTTTATAATGGTTGCTGTATCGTCTTCAGTACTTTCATTGAAATATTTTTCTCCAACAACAGTGTTGTCCGGATCTTTATTCCTATTTAGATTTATTGCCTTTGCAGCAATTTCCATTTTGACCTTTAATTCCATAAAAAAGAGCAAGATCAATAATTACTTAAATCTTTTACTTGTCATCGGGTTTCTCTTTAGTTTTATCGGTTTACTCCAATATATCCTGTTTGCAGATCTAACCTTTTTAATAAAATATGGATGGGATCCACACCAGTCGAGGATAGTCTCCACTCTCTTGGATCCAAATTATGCAGGCTTTCTCTTCGTTTGTTTTGCCTTACTTTCACTTTCGGGATATCTATTTTCAGGTAAGTTATTAAACCTTATTCTTTTCTTAATATTCTCGGTTTCGTTAATCCTTACCTTCTCGAGAAGTTCCTATATTGCCTTTTTAATAGGCCTAATTATTATAGGCGTACTAAAATCCCCCAAAATAATTATTTATGCAACCGTCGTTTCACTTCTTGTATTTTTAACCATTCCAAAGGCAAAAGTTAGGATTGTTGGTGCTCTAACTTTCGACGAAACTTCACAGGCGAGAATAGAAAGCTGGCGGAATGCCATTTTAGTTTTTAAATCTTCACCTGTATTTGGCGTTGGTTTTAATAATTATCGGTTTGCACAATATAGACTTGGGTTATTTGATTCCGATGCGGGCCTTAAAGTTCATTCGTCAGGAGGAAGCGACTCAAGTTTGCTTTTCGTTGCAGCCACAACCGGCATAGTTGGATTACTGGCGTATTGCTTTTTCCTTATGGTAATAATTTTGAATTTGCTGAAAAACGCAAGGAGCAGTGCTGTTAAACTCGCATCCGCTTCGTCCTTCATTGCACTACTTGTTCACAGCCAGTTTGTAAATTCCCTTTTCTTTCCCCCGATTATGATAGTTTATTTTTTTATGTTAGGTTTATCTTTCGTCCATGATTCTTAGGTTATTTATTGTCTGGAGGCTAGGGTTACTTCTGGTAACCTATCTGGGTTCGAAAATTTTTACTCTAAATCTCAATACCGGTCTTGGCTCACCGGCACCCGGTAGGAATTTTGATTTTTGGGCCTCATGGGCACAATGGGATGGGGGACATTACTTTCGGATAGCAAGCCAGGGTTATATCGATGAAAGAAGTTTTGCCTTTTTCCCAATATATCCATACCTTATCAAATACACCTCATTCATTTTTTTGGGAAATTACGTATTTTCCGGGCTGATTATTTCTAATTTGGCAGCACTCATATTTTTCATAACTTTTCACAAACTGGTAAGCAACTTATATTCAAAAAAAACTGCAACCGTTGCAACAATTACAATCATGACATTCCCGACTACTTTTTTCCTCGGGGCGATGTATCCGGAGTCCCTGTTTTTGCTGCTTACAACTCTTGCTTTTTTTTATTATTTCCTCCAAAAACCGCAAAAAGCAGCATTTTCTATTTCCATTGCTGCTTTAACCAAGTTTTTTGGGATTTTTGTAGTAGTATCAATAATACTTGAGCAATTAGTTTCTTCATTAAAAAACAAATTATCCAAAAAAAATATTATCTGGATTTCTTTAAGTGCTATGCCATTCCTTTTATATTTAATCCTACTCTTTGATAAATTTGAAGACCCTTTCAAGTTTTTGTCCGTTCAGGAATATTGGGAAAGAAAAGTTACGTTGCCAACCACAACAGTCGGTTCTTACCTAATACCGATGTTAAGCCTCTCAAACCGGCCTATGAATGATTATTTTGATCTGCTGGTAACGATAATATTTTTTGTGCTTCTTTTAACTTCCGTTAAGAAAATTCCGTTTTCAGTTTGGTTTTTTTCATTTATAGTTCTTTTGATTCCAATCTCTTCGGGCACACTAAGTAGTATGCCCAGATATGTACTATCCTCTATTGGAACATTCATAATAATTGCGATGTTATTGGAAAAAAGTAAGAAACTGTCAATCTTTATCTGGCTAATCTCATTAACACTTCAGACGCTGCTGGCTGTTTTATTTGTAAACGGATACTGGGTAGCGTAAGTTATTTTTTATAAGAAACTTTCCTGCTCTCTATCTTAGTATTTCCGGCCTCATCCAGCGATTTTATTTCGATGTTTGTTTCGCCTTCGGCAACCGGGACAAAAACTTCAAAATTCCCGTCCATTGAAACACTGGCTAAGAAACCGTTTGCATAAACCTGTGCGTCGGAATCGGTTTTTCCGGCGACTCTGATCCTGTTATTACCTGTAAAAGCTTGTCCTTCGAAAGGCGTTTCTACTTCTAGTTTAGGTTCTTTTTTGTCAACAACGATTGTATGATTTTCCGATAGCTGGCTTTCGACATCTCCAATTGTTGCAATCGCATATATATTGTTATCTCCCTCCGACAAAAGAACCTTGTCGATCTTGAATTTACCATCCAAAACATCAGCTTCTCCGGTCAAATCACCATTTACATAAAGCAAAATTTTCGAACCGTCTTCCCCAATGCCCGAAACAGTCATTTCAGTTTCTTTTGTAAATTCCGGCAAGGCATCAAATACCGGCCTTCTTAGCTCCGTATTTTGTGATACTGTTTTATCTTTTCCGCCAAGAAGCGAGGAAAATAGTTCGCTTGCCCTCCCCACTAGTCCAATACCCACAGTTATGAGTCCTATTGCAAGGACAATACTAATCGCGGAAAGTAGAAAGATCTTTTTGACCGTTTCTTTTTCTTCTTTTTTTGCGAGTCTTTCGATTCTTGATATTTTTCGCATAATTTTTCAGCGTAAGCGAGAAATGCCCCTGAGCCGCCTCTCGGAACTGCCTTCCCGAGTTTTGCATTCGCAAAAACGAACCGAGGACCTACTGTTTACCTGCCCGACCTGCCTTGAGCCGGTGGTGAGAATCGAACTCACGACCTACTGTTTACGAAACAGTTGCTCTACCACTGAGCCACACCGGCAAGTAATAGCAGGCGGGCGAGACAGTTGCCCTCGCTCACCGAAACTTTAGCGAAGGTGAGTCTACCCCCTAAGCTAAGGCGGCAATCGGTTCCATTTCAAGTCTAATTCTATTACCTTAGGAATTTCAGTTCAAATCAACAAGGAAGAGAGCGGGATGCGAGAAATATCTTCACCAGTTTTGCAGACGCAAAAGCGAATTCGCTGAGCGATGGAAGGGAATCGAACCCTCAACCTTCTGCTTGGGAAGCAGACGTTCTGCCATTGAACTACCATCGCACTTGCAAATTGCAAAGTGCGGACACCCTCGGTCGAGTTACTCCCGCGCTCAAAATTTATTTTACCCTATTTACCTAACGAGGTATTACTAAAGTACTACCGGAAAAGATCAAAGGATTACCATTTGGAAGCCTCCCTACGTTATTTGCCGTAGCGATTCTTGTCCACATCGAACCGTTACCGTAGACTTTTTCGGAAATTGCAAAAAGCGTATCCCCCTGATTGACCTTGTAGGACGTAATAGTCATATCGAGAAAAACATTTTCCGCCTCTTCTTTCGATGGGATTTTTAATTCGGCATCTACAGAAATCAAATTCGGATTGGCAATATTATTAGCTTTTGCAATTACCGGCCATTTGTCCAGACTTCCATAGTATTTTTCCGAAATTTTAGACAAACTGTCTCCTGCAACTACTTTGTAATCTCCCAGTGGTTTTTTTGCTTCTTCGCGTGCAATTTCTTCCTGTGACATTTTTGCTCCGTCATCTCCAATATTGTCATTTCGCCTTGTAAAATAATTAGCAACCAATAAACCTAGTATGATCACAATTATCGCACCAAGAATTAGTGAAGTATAAGAATCCTGCCAGTTAAACTTCTTAATTCTGGCTGCAAAACTGCGATCTGCGCGTTTTGGCATAACAGACCTCCTTCCAGGCAGGAAAGTTAAGGCTATTTTCTTTTTGCATTGAGGGCGGGCCCGACCGGATTCGAACCGGCGATCTCCTCCGTGACAGGGAGGCGTGATAGGCCTCTTCACTACGAGCCCTAAATTTCATTTTATGAACCAAGGATAATTCCCACCAAAACCTTCCTTGATTTTAGTGAGAAAATATCAAGCGTAGTGTACAAGAGGCAGGATCGGGTGTCAATTTGCCTTTGGTACCTTTGATACTTTTGACACATTTGATACATTTGTTTTTGTGAGCAAGTATTTTTCCAACAAAGAAATAGCAAATATGCTGCGGGAGGTGTCTGCAGCATACCAGGTTAAAGGCGGGAATAATTTCAAAATTATTGCTTACCAAAATGCGGCAGACAGCATCGAACACGCAGCAAGCGAAGCCAAAGATTTATGGGAAGTTGGTAAGCTCGACACTCTTCCGGGTGTGGGGGCAAGCATAAAGGCTCATATAAGTGAATTATTCACAACCGGTAAGGTTAAACATTTCGAAGAAGTGACAGAAGATTTGCCCCAATCAATGTTCGAGCTAATGAAGGTTAGAGGCATGGGCCCAAAAACTGCCTACAAACTTTCAAAAGAACTAAAGATTAAGGATCTTGAGGATTTGAAAATAAAAGCCAAAAGAGGAATGATCAGAAAACTTCCCGGATTTGGTGAAAAAAGTGAAAAAGAAATCCTGACATCCGTAGGCGAATTTAAGGAGCCGACGAGGCACTTGCTTACCGAGGCATATCCGGCGGCAGAACAAGTCCTTTCGCACCTAAGAGAATTAAAAGAATGCCAGCAGGCAGAACCCTTGGGGTCACTTAGAAGAATGGTGGCAACAGTTGGAGACATCGACCTTGCGGTCTCATCTAAAGAACCAAAAAAAATAAT
>JACQIV010000022.1 GCA_016198325.1 Candidatus Curtissbacteria bacterium | reverse complement strand
TTAGTAAAGAGGGCAGGAGAAACAAAAGCCGGGGGCTTACCCCCGGATTATTGATTTTACTTTCAGATTCTTCACTCCGAAGAATTTTTTGATATATTGTACCGCTTTTTTCTCGTCAAAATCCTTACAGGAATAAACATCGAGCGCCACGTAATTTTCTTCCGGCCAAGTATGAAAAGAAATATGACTTTCTAAAAGAATTACAAAGCCCGAATAGCCGGTATGAGGATATCTATCGGATGATATGTCGGCGACAATCGGTTTCCGTAATATCCTCATCTTCAATTGTTTGGGTAAATTCTCGAGTAGGCGACTTAATGATTTTTTATCAGTAAGTTTTTTCCTCTCTACCCCATAGCCGTCAACTATGATGTGTCTGCCCATAAATTTCTTCATCCCTGACTATATTGAGGTTATTGAATAAGCTATCCCTCGATTAACTATATAATGTATATCTTAAAAGGATTGAAATTAATTTCAATTGTTGATAACTTGTGGGGGCCAAAAATCTCTTTTCTCGCTCGTAGACCTCCGCGCGTCAAAATTTAAGCTCTCTCATAACGTAAATTTGCCACCCTACCTCCGGCGGTCGGGGGTCCCCGGCAAATTTCCTATTCACTCGCAAATTTTAAGACGCGCTCCGGCAATACTCGCTCCAAAAAGAGATTTTTCGCTGGGAGAGAGGGAGGGTGATAGCCGCACCGATGACAATTTTCCGCCTACGCCGAGGCTTCGGCGGATGCTCGATTTTGTAAATTCGCTTCGCTCATACAAAATCGGCACAAGTTTTTCTTTGGCGGCAAATTCTTTTATGAAAATTAATTATTAAAAAATTACAAAAAAAGGCTCAGGGGCGAAACGGATTTCGCCACGAGGGCCAGTACGGCAGAGATGGTGACGATTTCGGGCGCAGGAAGAGGAGTTCACGAAAACCGGATGAGCCCCCCCCGCGACCATCGCGCCAAGCCCTATCACCGCGTGCAGAACGGCCTGACTGGGGTCAGTAGATATTTCCAAGACGACTGCCAAGACTGCCAAGATACCCCCAAGGACGATCAACGACATCGCTAACCCGTACCTGATCATACATTCACCCTCCTCTCAATGTCCTTTTTTCTACTGTGCCATTACAGCAGAGATTATTGGATTATGGTCCCAATAATATTTAAGTATAGCATAATCCGCCTCATAAGTCAAGAAGTGAGGGTTTCCGCCCCTTGACCAAGAATTTCTTTATGAGAAATTCTTCTTTTCTACTTTTACAAAATATAGTTCGAGTCCCGATGTTTTCATTATACTATTCAAAATTCTAGTTGCTAATTACTGTAGTCCCTCGTCGGTTCTGCCTTCTCGGGACACTGAGTTCCGCAATAAAATTTTTTCGTTAAAAATTTTAGCGGAATTCGTGTCTCCCCGGGAGGAATCGAACCTCCATTTAAGGATTAGAAGTCCTTCGTTCTGTCCGTTGAACTACGGGGAGTTATGTTAAAATAATCCAATAATCCTAATTTCCAGCCGGTTATTCTTCTGAACAGATTTTTATCATTGACGACGATAGCGCAAGTTCCGTTATAGAGGATATTTCTTCTTTGACGCAAAGAGCTTTTTTTAATCCATAGTTTGTGAAATTGTTGTGTGGGTATTCCGGTTAATTTAGACCAATAATATTTAACATCTGATTTAGAGTGAAGATTATGAATATGCAAAGCTATTCTAAACTTTTCTTCGGGAACTTTGCAAATTTCACGAAACCATCTCATCATCAATATAATAGTTGTTTCGTCTGAATTGGTAAATTTAACTCTCTCTGCTTGATTTTTATCGCCTTCTGCCCAGTAAAGCATGAGTCCAGCGAGAAAGAGAGGATTTTTTATTAATCGGGGAAATTCTTTCACGCCCTCTTCGACTAGGACTTTAGTTCTACTTTCCCTTTCTTGTTTTTTCGATTGTGCAGCCATGTATCTGGATCGCTCGAGGCCCTTTAACAATCTCCGTCGTTGTTCTTGAGTTAGGTCTATATTTTTTAACCAGACAGAAAGAGTGCCTTTTGAAACTTGAATACTTTTTCGGATTTCATTATAACTGAACCCTTTCTTTCGTAAGGAAACAGCTTTCCATTTAGCTTCTAATTTCATACTGTAATTATAGTACTATATCCTATATTGTACAACAGTCAAGGTTCTATTTTTTTACTTCACCTATTTACTAATTAATTATTCCCAACTATTATTTGATTATGACTAAAGAAAAGTCTCGGAAAATCAAGCAGAAAGATGAAAGAGCCCGGCCCGAAACAACGATTTCGACAAAAGAAAAAGATTTTATTTCTTGGCAGG
>JACQIV010000021.1 GCA_016198325.1 Candidatus Curtissbacteria bacterium | reverse complement strand
CTGCTTCCCTGTGTTCCCAATCAAGTTCGCTAAAAATGTCATCCAGTGCCAGTATCGGTCTCTCGCCAATCTTAACCTGGTAAAATTCCAACTCCGCAGTTTTTAGTGCCAAAACCCCCATTCTTTGCTCGCCCCGTGAACCGAAATATTCCAAATCGCGCTCACGGAACATAAAGCGGAAATCGTCCCTGTGCGGACCGGAAAGCGTAATGCCGGCACTAATATCGCGCTCCCTATTTTTCAAAAGTTTCTCTTCGGAAATCAAACTTTGCTTAAGTTCCCACGAAAGCCCTTTCAGGTTAGAGGCTTCACCCGTCGGTAAGTTTAAAAAATCAATAAATGCCGATCTGTAGGAGGAAATAAATTTTCCGTGCGAAAGCAAACGCTCGTCCCAAAAATCCAGTTCATTCTGTTTTGAAGTACCCTCCCGTATACGGAAAAGTATTCTATTGCGCCGTGAAACAATTTTTTGATAGGAAGAAAGGTTTCTTGCATACTCTCTATCGACTCCGGAAAGCACCATGTCCATATGGTGGCGGCGCAAAGAAGGAGAACCGGAAACCAGATCCAAATCTTCCGGATGAAAAACAACGATGGAAAGGTTTCCCAAAAAGTCGGTAAAATGTCTTTTGATGTTATCGACAAAAAAGGATTTCGAAACCCGTCCGTCCTGCACCAAAAAGTTTATGGTTAATCTTTTTCTGCCGGGACTTTCCGAAATAATCCCCTCAACTTTGGCTGTATTTTTGCCGAATTTAACAAGGTCCAGATCCGTCTCTACTTTTTGCGACCTGATCCCGCACAAAAGAGAAACCGCCTCAAAAAGATTGCTTTTCCCCGCCCCGTTCGGACCGATAATTACAGTTAACTTACGATCAAACAAAACTTTTTTAGCCGAAAAATTACGGAAGTTATGCAAAGAGAGCTCTAAAATTTCCATCGCTTAAGCAGTAAGCCGACAAAAAGTGCGGCAATCATAAAAACAATCCCGCCAACAATTAGCACGTTACTATAATCAAAAAAAGCGACAGCTCCGGCAGCAGCCGGTGAAGCAAGAGAAGCCAAAAAGGAAGAAACAACAAAATTTGCCCCAAAAACCGTACCCTGGAAGTGATGGGAAACCCGCTTCTGCAGAATAGTCCTTGCGGCAATCATAATAAAGATGATTCCGAATGCACTAATAATAAAATAAACAAACGAAATTGCCCTAAGAATCTGGAAATTAAAAGGCATCCTTACGGCAACTCCCACAATTGTCGTACCAAGTCCAATAATCCCCCATCCCAGAACTACCATCAGGCTTTCCCGCCGACTCGCCCTATGGGCAAAAAGCGCTGCAGCCGTTACCCCAACGGCAACTGCCGGGAATAAAAACAATGGGCTTTTAACTATCGAGAGTCCGATCTCTTTGTCGAAAAAACCGGGCGCAATTGTCGCACCAAAAGCGATTATTCCCTGTGCGGACGCAAGAACCAGGAAATAAAACCAGATTGTTTTTGCCGAAAAAATATAGATGAAAAATTTCCAGATCTCGCGAAGGGTTATTATCAAAGTCCCTTTGTCGTTTTTCCTCGGAGGCAAACCGGGTAGTAAAAGTGGCAAAGCAATACAAACCAAAAGTAACGATTCGCTTATATACAAAAGCACAAGGTTTCCCGCAAAAAACTGGACAACAGCCGCCAGGAAAAACCCCAATACCTGTCCGCCTGCCATTGCAAGAAAGAAAATGGAATTTGCGTAAATAAGTTTGTTTTTACTAACCAGTTGTGCCGTCGCCGCCGAAACTGCCGGGAAAAAAAAGGAATTACCCGCAAAATACAAAAAAGAGAGGGAAATAGAAGCAAAAACCTTATCAATCGAAAGTAAAATCCCAAGTACAACAACAGATATAAAAATATTAGTAACTAAGATAATCTTTTTCCTGTCAAAAATATCCGAAATAAGGCCGGCCAGTGCCATCAGAAAAAGGGCGGGCATAGAAAGCGAAAGTATTACTCCGGATACTCCGAAATCACTTCCCGTTTTCAAAAATACCGAAGTAACAAGTGAAAGCAAAAGAAATGCGGAGGCCATCTGCCCGACTAAAATCGTCAGGATCAATATCAAAAAATGCCTTTCGGCAAGCAGTCGAAAATAAATATTGAAATTCTTACGCATTTAAAAAGCAGCCATCTTAGGATATTTTCTGACAAGAGGGGCAGTAGTGAGCACTCCTTCCACCCATTTTTTCGCGGACAATCGCTGTTTTACACCGCCCGCAAGGCTTACCTGTCATATGATAGGCTTTCGCAAAAGAAAGATAAAGCCCTTTTTCCCCGCCAGATCCGACAAAAGAGTTAACGGATGACCCGCCTTTTTTAATCGCAAGCTTCATAGACTTGCGGACTCCTTCAAATATTGCCTTGATTTCCGGATCTTTCAGGCTCAAAGCAGGCCGTTTTGGATGGACTTTTGCCCACCACAGACCCTCGTCAGAATAAATGTTGCCGACTCCTGCAACAAATTTTTGGTCCATCAAAAGCTGTTTAATCTTCTTCTGTCCCCGCTTTTTAAGACGGTCCCGGAAATCTTCAAATTTCATAAGTAATGGATCCGGGCCAAGTTCGGCGCCAATTGCTTCATTAATTTCCGACTCTTTGTTTTCCACAATCTTTACCCAGCCGAACTTTCGCAAATCGTTAAAGTAAAGGTGGCTTGCCCCTCGAAGCTTTAGCGAAGTGGGGCCTCCGTTAGTGAAAGAAAAGGTAACGCGGGTAGTTTTATTTGGAACAGGTAAGTTCAAAGGTGGAATCGGATGCCCTCCTGCAATTCTGGACTGTTTATCTTCATAAATAAGCTGCCCCGTCAGCTTAAGGTGAATAACAACTGCTATTTCTTCCAATATCACACCTCGGAGGTGTGATATTTTTGCCTTTGGCCCTTTTGACACTTCAATCACAATCACCTTCCCTATCCTCCTAACTCTCTCTACCTTCTTACCCCTCAGGTCTTTTATCGAAAACCTGCCCCAAAAAAACTTCTTCGGCCAGTCGTACTCGATCCCGCTAAGTTCTAAACCCTTCAGCTTCTTATTTAACGAATTAACAATAACGGTTACTTCAGGCAATTCTGGCATTTTGACCTCCAACAATTACAGCCTGCCCCGCATAAACACCCCTCCGAGTCGAGGTTGCAACCCTCGCGAGGAGGTAAGTTCTGTGCGGGGTGACTTCCGGTAACTCAAGCATATATTTACAATTTAGCTACCGTCCCCCTCTTCCTGACTATGGAAAACATATATGAAAAAAAGGCAATTGCCAAAACAAAATAGAAAATATTTAAAACAAAAGCGGTTTCTAGCCGAACCAGGTCTAACTTTCCAGTTGAAAGCGTATAACGCATACCCTCAAAAACATGAACCAGGGGCAGAAAGTAAACGATCTTCTGTACATATGGCGGGAAGATACTTACCGGGTAAAACGCAGCGGTAAACGGCTGGATCGCAAACGGAATAATCCAGGTCAGTGGCCCTAAAATATGCCCGTATCTAATAATTAATGCTACATTAAATATTCCCAGACTAACCGCAAAAATCACAATGTTTGCCCACAAAAATACCAAAGAAGAACCCAAAGACCCCAGATTGAACCCGTAAAATAATGCCGCAATTAACCACATAGCAGCAATTGAAATTATCACCTTTATTATTGAAACCCAAACCAAACCGCCAATATGTTCAACAAGCGTAATCGGGCTTGCCAAAACATTCATTAGGTTGCGCTCCCAGATATCCCACATAAAATCGATCCCGATTCCTGTGCCTACCCTCTCAAACATTGTCCATAATATAAGGCCGCCGATGAAAAATACCGCTAGGTTAGAAGACGCAAAAGCTACGGACTGCGACAAAAACCCCCAGAGTAACAAACCTACAATCGGGAATATAAACAGGTCCGCAAAACGCTCGAGCTGGTGCATCGTTAAAAAAATGTGCCTAAGGGCTATCCCCCACATACGCCTTAAGCTCATAACGGTTTCTCCTTCCGCCTGGTAAGCCGTATAAAAACTTCCCTAAGGTCCGGTTCCTTTGTCTCCAGCTTAAGTTCCTGCTTGGTTAGTTCCAGGGGGCTTCCCTGAGCCATCACTTTGCCGTGGTTTATGAAAATAACGTTCGAAGCTACCTGTTCTATTTCCCACATGTTGTGTGAGGTGTAAATAATACTCATCCCGTTTTCTTTTTGGATTTTTTTAAGAAGCTTAATACCTTTATCAACAATGTCGGGGTCCATCGAAGCCATTGGTTCATCAAGGAGCAATAACCTGGGTCTATTTAAAAGCGATTTCACCAGATTTGCCCTTGCCCTCTGGCCAAAAGAAAGTTCCCGCACGGCTTTATTTCTTAAATCCTCCAGTTCAAAAAGCCCCAATAATTCACTAATCCTTTCTTTGGCGTTTTTAACGGAATATAAATGGCAAAAAACCAGCAAAGCCTCATAAACCGTCAAATGCCAGGGCAAATTATATTCAGCCGAACAGTAATTCACTTTCTGCATTATTTCCGTCCGTTTCTTCTGCAGGTCCATACCAAATACCGTGACCGAACCGGAATCCGGTTTTATCACGCCAAGCAGGCAGTTTATCGTAGTCGATTTACCTGCCCCGTTCGGACCAAGAAGGCCGACTATTTCACCTGCCGAAACGGAAAAGGAAATATCGTCAACCGCCGTAAACTCACCCTTGCCCTCCGAAGTTTTAACGGAGGAGGGAAATTTTTTGGTTAAATTCTCAACTTCCAATAATTTAGTAGTCATAATGTTGAAATTTTAGCAGAAATTCGGAAATTAATTATCCCAATAAAGAGGTTTGAAAGGTGTGGGTTGATCTAGGGGATAATCCGCCAGAATTACTTCCAGGGAACCGTATCGACGCTTACTTCGGGAAGGTGGATCATAAGGATCCCTCCACTTTAAAACAGCCATCCTAACTTCAATAGGCCCGTTCATCAACTCGTCCATCGTTATGTCAACATCCTGGAAAGGTTCGAATTTTCTACGGATTGCTTCCTCTTTTGCTGATTCGGAAGACGGCGGCGACAAAAAGTAACCTGGTCTATATTCTGGTTCCACTTATTCCAGTCAACACCCTAAAGTTTTGTGAGTCAACTACTTAATACTTTTATTTACAAATGCTTTAATTTCCTTTTTAAATCTCCCTTTTGAAAACTTTTGGGCGTGTAGTTGGATAAACCCACAGTCAAAATAGCCTTTCTTTTCAAAAACCAGAAAATTATTGATAGCCAAAGTTAAAGATCCGGAAGTAGCCGGATCAAAATACACCCCAGTACATTTGCCCTTTCCTGCCGGCCAATCAATAACCGTTTCCAAAACCCCTCCTTGCGCATTAACAATTACCGGCACGCCTGCTGCCATTGCCTCAACAGGCACTAAACCAAAATCTTCCTGCTCTGCCGGAAAAATAACCGCCCTCGCACCCTGATAAAGCCCGATCAATTCTTCATCCGAAACCTCGCCTAAGAATTCAACTTTTGACATTTGAAATTTGACATTTGACATTGCCAATTTCTCTAAATTGGCTTTCTCCTTCCCAACTCCAACAACTTTCAATGGCAAACCCAGTTTCGCGCAAACCTCAACCGCAATATCTACCTTTTTGGAAGCAACCAGCCGCGAAACAACAAGGAAGTAATTATTTTCCGTAATTTTGAACTTTGAACTTTGCCCGCCCCGCTTCGCTTGGCGAGGCCGGGGAACTTTGAACTTGTTTACGTCCACCGGTGGGTAAATCACCGTCGAATCTCTTCTATAAAACTTTTTTATCCTTCCCGCTACTTCTTTCGAATTCGCGATAAAATAATCAACTTTCTGCGCCGCTTCATAGTCGTAAACCCTCATATAATGGTTAACTATTGCCGCATAAACCCTCAACGGCCAATACTTCTGCCACTCAACAGACGTTGCATAGCCGTACAAATACCTCGGCGGTGTGTGGCAATAGCTAATTTCAACAAATTCTCTAACTCTCTCACTCTTTAACTCTTCCTTATCTTTGACTCTTTTTCCGAATCCCCGCGTTATAAACCAGCTGCTGGAAGCAAGAACTACGTCAAAATTGGAAAAATCAAAACTTCCCCAGATTAGTGGCGCCAAAAAGCGCAAGGGGCTATGCAAAAACGAAGCAAAAAACGGCACATTCTGTGCCCACGAAGTAATAATTTTTTTTCCCTTAAATCTCTTATAAGCAGAAGAATTTTTATTTACAAAAGCCGTATAAATCGGCGCATCGGGATATATTTCCGAAAGTACCTCTAAAACTCTCTCCGCACCGCCAAATTCGTTAAGATAGTCATGCACTAATGCCACTTTCATTAATAATTACCAATTACAAATAAATACCAATACATACCAATCAATGATTTTTAGTTTTAGAAATAATAGTAGAAACAATTAAAACAATTTCTTTACATTCCTGCTTTAAATCTTTGAATTTTTCAGAAATTAGTGGGTTTGTGTCGCTTATAACTGAGAGCCAATATAGTGTTTCTTTGCCTTCTTTTCTAACAATTACATAATTGTGAACAAAATCTTTTCTCGTCAGTGAACCATCCGCTTCTTGGTCATTTGCACCCATTGATGTAGCCGACCTGATTACCTGATTGGTTAACACTTTGTTCTGTTCTGATTTTGGTACAACCTTTGTCATATTCACAACTCGTATTACAAATTTGTAAATTCTTTCGTGAATGTCAATTTGCTTATTCTTTATTAAGGATTGATTGGTGGTATTTGTCATTGGTAATTATTGGTAGTATTAAACCAGTTTTAACAGATTTGAATCCTTAACCTTTGTCTCTTTTGACACATTTGTAACCCTTGTAGCCTTCTCTTATATAATCGTGTACTAGAGCAACTTTCATTTACTTAAATCAGCTTCGAATTTTCCCAAGCATCGATTAAATTTTCAAATACCTCGTCTGCACCGGATTCTTTAAGCCTGGGCCTTGCAGCAGCCTCAATATTAACTCCAATAACCTTCATTCGCGCAGCTTTTCCCGCCAAAACGCCGTTTACGGCATCCTCCAAAACAACACAATCCTCAGGTTGCACGCCAAGAACCTCTGCGGTAGTAATATAAATATCTGGTTCGGGTTTACTATTCTTCACGTTAAGGCCCGAAACTATTTCATCAAAATATGAAATTATTCCTGTTTTATTAAGCAGCTCTTTTGCTTTTTCAACTTCGTGTCCGCCAGTTGCAAGTGCCACCAAATAACCTTTTTTCGAAACGCCTTCCACAATTTCTCGGGCTCCATTCATCAAAAAAACGCTCTCATCCAGAATCTGATAAAGGTAGTCCCAACGTCTTTCGCAAAACTTTTCGACCGTTTCGTCCAGCTTAAACTCACCAATTACCATCTTCGCGCATTCCCTCTGTCCACGACCAGTCAGGCTTGACCGAAATTCAACATCAGGATGAATCCCGTAATGGGCAAAAAGTCTGTCGTCCGCCCTGTGCCACACAGGTTCGGAATCGATTAAAAGCCCGTCCAAATCAAAAATTATTGCCTTATACATCAGATTAAAGTAAGTTGGTTATCCGTTTTCTTACCCTTAATATCCTCAGTCCCCTCATTATCCTTAATGCCCACAATATCCTTTTTACCAGCCTCCATCTTCTCAATCTTGGCATATATCGACCTGAACCCAAGCCCCTCGTAAGCCTTTTTTACCTCTCCCCAATCCGGACTAAACCCTAAACCCTCTACCCTGAACTCGATATCCACATTCCTGTCTAGTTCTACCAGCTTTTTCGCGGCCAGTGCGATATCACGGCCTGCCTCAAGCTTTGCTTTAGTCGTTTCGGCCAGTTGGTCCAAATTCTCAAATAACTTTTCCAAAGTATGAAATTCCGCCAAAAGTTGTGCAGCAGTTTTCGGTCCTATCCCTGCAATCCCCGGAATATTATCGCTAACGTCTCCAATCAGGGATTTATAATCGACCATCTGATGCGGCTCAAGTCCGTACTTTTCCTTAACTTCCGTAGTACCGATTAAAGTAACCTCCTTCAGATTCCAGCCGGGTTGCTGGACTTTAATATTTCCATCGACAAGTTGTAGTACATCCCGATCGCTAGAGAGGATGATAATTTGACATTTGACATTTGACATTTGACATTTCATCGCCAAAGTGGCGATGACGTCATCCGCCTCATATCCCTCTTTTTCAAAGTATTTAATTCCAAAAGCATCCAAAACTTTTTTCACTTTTGGAAGCTGTGGATATAAATCAGGCGGGGGTGCCGGCCTTTGCGCTTTGTATTTTTCAAATTCGACATGCCTAAAAGTCGGCGCTTTCGTGTCAAAAGCGCAAGCGATAAAATCGGGTTTTACTTCGGAAATTGCCTTAAGAAGCATGTTGGAAAACCCAAAAACCGCGTTGGCATTTTCGCCGGTTTTATCCGAAAGCGGCGGCAAAGCATGATACGCTCGGTGAAACAGCGAATTGCCGTCAATTAAAAGAAGAGTTTTATTAGCCTTACTCACAGCCCAAATTCTAGCACGAACTCCGAGTTATTTTAAAAAATATAAATTCTTCATCTCTAAACGTAATTCGTATGAATTTGAGTGCGAAAAATAACCCAGATAAGACTGCAGCGATTGATTTGATAAATCGCCCTTTGAAACTTTTCTGAAAATTCTTCTTTCTGTCTTTGCCCTGGGTAAAATATTGTGAGGTAAAACAACATATCCGCAAAAGTCAATTCCCCACGAAAGTTTGCGAATTCTGATCTTATTTGGATGAATTTCAAGCTTAAGTTGGTCTAATAAATAATGCTTCACTGTTTCGAAACAGTGAAGCAGACTTCGTTTGTTTTTATCCAGTATTAAAAAATCGTCAGCATAGCGAAGATAATATTTAACTTTTAATTTGTGCTTAATAAATTGATCCAGTTCATTTAAGTAAATATTTGCAAATATCTGGCTTGTTAAATTACCAAGCGGGATACCCTTTAGGGGTTGCCCCTTAGGGGTTTAACCCCTAAAGGGGTCGAGTTGTCGTTCCAATTAGCATTCAACTTCGGCCTATCATTCCAACGGTTGAGATACGGCACGTTGTCAGACTCAACTTATTATGTCTTTCTCCGTCAACCTTAACCTCACCGCAGCTTGATTGCTCTCGCTGCTGAATTTTATCCGGGAGCGAGCCAAGGAAAACCCCAAGCATCTCCACTAGTGCAAAGGCACGGAGTGTCTTGCTTTTCAACTGCACACTCCAGGCATCCGTAAACACCTGGACTCCGGCAGCTTTTTTGAAAATCAAGGATTTCGGTGACTCAAATCCGTGGACTTGAGTTCATTAACCTACTATCAAAAGCAATATATCGCAAAAAGATTAAAGTTTAAAGGGATTAAAAGAGAAAAGTATCAAAGCTTTAAGCTTTTTACACTCCCGAGGAACGGCCGCCAAGGCCTGGCGTCAGGCTCCAGATACGGAATGACGTTCAGGTAGCCATCACCGCTGACGCGGGCGCGGACCATACGGCCGCCGTCGCGCGAAGCAACGCGAGCCCATGTGCTTTTTTCATCTAAGTAATGATCTGTAAATAGTTTGCTGTCCTGGAATGCAACAATATACTGGTTCAGGCTTAACAATTTTCTGCCGTGTTTTCTCGTCCTTTCAAGAAGTTGGTCTTCCGAAGTATCAAGGTACGGAGCGTCAATTGAAGCCTCATAATCAAACCAGCCAGAGGGACTGTAATCATTTGTTACAGGGTTACCCTCCTGTACACTGTCTACCCATTCCCGGGTACATTTCACCCAATTTATGTCTCCCTGCTTGCGTTGCGACTTCGAGTGGGAGATAACCAACCCTTTTGCGTTCTTTCTTAAGTTTTTCAAGTTCTTTTTGAGTATAAGTGCAAGGAGGAACATCAAATGTTTCATCGATAAGTTCGCCGCGGGCTTGCCAAATTGCCTGATGTGTTTGGGTCACAAGTTCCGGGGTCAGATGTTGTTTTGCGAATTCGGCGGCTATTTGTTGTAAACGGACTTTGATTTCTTTTCTATCCAGCCTTTCCGTAACAGAAGGTTGAATGGACTCTACCGAAGCGGCTGAAAGCGGAGCATCCTTAAAGCCGTCAGTCTTGCCGGCATCTAGGACGGCTTTTAAGGCTTTTGCCCATGTTTCCTGGGTAGACCCAGGTTTAACACCTTCCAGAGATTTCAATATGCCCCGTTCAATCATTGTAGCGGATTATATGGCAACTATGGGTCTCTGTCTAGCCTGAGCGGAACTTGGTTTTGCAGCTTTTTTAAACTTCATCTCACCATTACTAACCGGTTTTCCAACCAGCTTTTCAAACTCGTCCCGGTCTAAAGTTTCTTTAACCAAAAGCTCATCTGCAACTTTATCCAGTTTTCCCCTGTTTGCAACAAGCATATTTCTTGCCTGCTTGTACCCCGCATCAATTATTTTGGCAACTTCTTTGTCAATTTTCGCGGATAAATCCGGCGAGACCGCCGGCCCCTCCCCCGGCATTCCCGGCCATGTCCCGAACTGTTGACGTGGTGCAAAAATAGTTGGCCCGAGCCCGCTCATTCCGAGTTGCGTAACCATTTCCCTGGCAATACTTGAAGCTATTTCCAAATCGCTTGCTGCCCCTGTCGTTACTTCCCCAAAAACTAAATCTTCCGCCGCCCTTCCCCCCATCAACGTTGCGACGCGCTGTAACAGCCTGGTTTTTGTTTCCGTATACCTGTCTATTGCCGGAGGGACCAAAGTATGCCCACCAGTCATCCCGCGGGCAACTATGGAAATTCTATGAACCGGGTCAACATAAGGGGAAAAATGGGCAACAATTGCGTGCCCCCCTTCATGGTATGCGGTCATTTTTCGCTCTTCCTCGGATTGCATTCTCTTCCTTTGGGGCCCCAACTTCACTTTCGTCGCAGCTTCTTCAAAA
The DNA here is from genome assembly GCA_016198325.1 of Candidatus Curtissbacteria bacterium. Taxonomy (GTDB): domain Bacteria; phylum Patescibacteriota; class Microgenomatia; order Curtissbacterales; family GWA2-41-24; genus JACQIV01. The sequence goes on along the minus strand of JACQIV010000021.1, from coordinate 2,154 downwards.
TCCACCTGGTCCAGCTCTTTTTTACCCGCGCGGGCAGCCAGTATTGCAGCTTCGTTGAGCATGTTTGCAAGATCCGCACCGGAAAATCCGACTGTCCTCTTGGCGATGTTTTCTACGTTGACGGTTTTTGCGAGCGGTTTACCCTTTGAATGAATTGCAATAATCGCCTTTCTGCCTTCAATATCCGGAAGATCGAGTGCTACTCTTCTATCGAACCTACCCGGACGTGTCAGCGCAGGGTCCAGTAAATCCGGCCTGTTTGTTGCTGCCATAACCATTACATTGTCGTTTGGAGCGAACCCGTCCATTTCAACTAGAATCTGGTTCAAAGTCTGTTCCCGCTCGTCGTGTCCCCCGGAAAAACCAAGCCCGCGCATCCTACCAATCGATTCAATTTCGTCAACGAAAATAATCGCGGGTGCAGCTTTTTTTGCCTGGGCAAATAGGTCCCTTACTCTCGCCGCCCCGACTCCGACCAGCATTTCCATAAACTCCGAACCCGCAACCGAGAAAAAAGGTGCCTCTGCTTCTCCGGCAACCGCCCGCGCAAGTAATGTCTTTCCGGTCCCTGCCGGCCCTACCAAAAGCACACCTTTTGGTGTCCTTGCTCCAATCGCGCGGTACTTTTCGGGGTGCTTAAGAAAGTCTACAACTTCCTGCAGTTCTTGTTTTGCTTCATCCACACCGGCAACATCTTTGAACGTAATCTTCGGCATATCACGGGTAAACTGTTTTGCGCGCGATTGGCCGAAAGAGAAAACGGAAGACGCGCCTTCCCTGGCTTGCCTGAATATGAAAAAGAAGAAAATGATAATTAAGCCAATCGGTAAAAACGTAGTAAGAAGGGTTAGCCAGGTCTGCGAAAAAGTCCGGTCTTTTACGGTTATCGTTGCCTGGGTCGGGTCTACTTTTGCCGCTTCAAAAGCCTGAAAGATAGATTGTCCTTCTTCCTTCCTGGAAATATAATCCTGTCCTTCTTTTACATTTACATGTAATTTGTCCCCGTCAACAACAATTTCTTCGACTTTATTTTCCCTAACATCGGTCAACACCCTGGAAAAAGACTGCTCGGGCATAAACCTGTCGGTCGGGCTGGAAGTTAAGATCAGAAAGGCAAACAGGACAATCCCCAAAACCGCATAAATAGCAAATCCGCGCCATGAAGATTTCTTGTTCAAATTCGGGATGGCAACACGGGGAATCGGACTCTTTTGTTTTCCCTCAGTCTTAGTATTTTGCTGTGCTTTCTCTTTTTTGGCCATAAAAAATACGTCCCACTCGAATTGCCATTCTATCACTTGAGGAATTAATTTGCCAGAGATTTTATATCAACGAAAACTTGAACGTACCCGTCTCACCAGTTCTTGTGGAGTAAAGGATCCAAGTTTTTTGATATATCCTTGTTCACCAGTTTTCCAGTCCCAATCAAGTCTATCTTGTGTAATCCTACCTGACGAAAAACTTCCTTCCGTTTCTGAATTTAAAGTAACTTCAAAAGGCTCGATATTAATTTCAAAAACGCTCCACTGGGCACCTTGACTGCGGCCCGAAAAAACCCGGGCTATTTTACCTTTCTTACTTAAATAAACAGCTACTGACTGCAGGTTAGCAATTCTATCTAGAACTCTCAGATTACTCTTTGCATTTTCAAAGACAAACTTTTCTTGTTCGCTTGTTTCCACTTGTCCAAGCTCTGCTCTAGCAATATCTCTGACTGTTTTAACCGGTAAAGTTTCGTGTACCAAAATTGCCGGCTCACCAACAGAAGTTTCAGGTCTACCCATGCCCGATAGTTTACAACTTTGGGAAAAATTGTCAAGGAAAGCCCAGAAATGTCATCCTGAGTCCTGAGCTTTGCGAGGGACGGAGGTTCTTTGTTTTCTCTTTCATAAACAATCCCCCGTCTGGCATTTTTAGTACATGACGGAGCGGGCTCAAGAATAAATACGAACTTAAAATACCATTACTGCCCGCGTAGGCATGAGCGAGACGGCAAAAACTATTTTCAAATTAAATATAATTGGTCGAGCGTTACTAAAAATGCCAGACAAAGAAACTGTATTCAAAAAGAAGATTCTGAACCAAGTTCAAAATGACTATGGTAGTAAAACAAGGAGATCTTCATCACTTAAAATAATCAAGCTTCATCGCCCG